>CAZDXK010000421.1:0-1950 GCA_964509215.1 uncultured Actinomycetes bacterium
CCTCGCCCTCTGGCACGTCCGCTGCGGCACAGACCTTCACGAGCGTCATCCGCGAGCGCCTCCCGCCAGCTCTCGCGCGATGGCCCCTTCGGCACCCAGGCGCACCTCGTCGATCGTGACGCGGTCCAGCACCTCCTGGAAGAACCCTGTGACGATCAGGCGCTCAGCGTCCTCGCGCGAGATGCCGCGGCTCTGGAGGTAGAAGATCGTGTCCTCGTCGACCGGCCCCACGCTCGCTGCATGCCCGCACCGCACGTCGTTCGCCTCGATCTCCAGGTTCGGGATCGCATCGGCCTTAGCGTGCTCGGAGAGCACGATGTTCCGACTCGTCTGCATCGCGTTCGTTTTCTGCGCATCCGGGCGGACGTGAACCCAGCCGCTGTAGACGGCGCGACTGCGATCGCGGAGCGCACCCTTGTACAGCAGATCGCTCTTGCAGTTCGGCGCGACGTGGTCCTGCAAGGTCCGGTGGTCGAAGTGCTGCTCCCCATCGGCGAAGAAGACACCGAGCATCTCGCTGAACCCACCGGGCTCCACGAGGATCGTCTCGGCCTCCGCGCGGGAGAGGTCGGCCCCGAACCCGATCGCGAGCGTCCGGATGTCGGCGTCGCGTCCGACCTGCGCTCGCTGCACCCCGAGATGCGTGACCCCGCTCCCCCAGTCCTGGATCGACGTGTACCGAACCCGTGCGCCGTCGCCCACGACGATCTCGGTCACGGCATCCGAGAAGGCCCGCGTGAGATCCGGAGAAACGTACCGATCGACGAACGTCGCGGAGGCGTTCGCCCCGACCACGATCAGCGTGTGCGGGAAGACGGCCGCGCCGTCGGCGTCCAAGTACGTGAGCGTCTGCAACGGCAGCTCGATCTCGACGCCGTCCGGGACGTAGAGGAACGTGCCGGCCGCGCGGAAGGCGCCGTGCAGCGCGAGGAACTTCGTGCGCGAGGTCGGGACCAGCGAATGCAGGTGCTCCTCGACGAGATCCGGGTGGGTCGCCGCCGCGACGTCCAGGTCGCAGAAGATCACGCCGGCCCCTGACAGGCCGTCTACGAGCTGCGTGGAGATCACCTCTGAGTTGCGCTGGATCTGGAGGCCGGCTCGTTCACCGACGACTCCGGCCGCCTCCAGCACGCCGTGGTGGTTCACGGCCTCGGGTCCGCCGCCCGGCGAGAACGGGATGAAGTCCAGGTCGAAGTCCGATAGGTCGGTGTACCGCCACTCCTCGGTCTCCTGGGACGGGATCGGCATCGCCTCGAACTCCCGGAGGGCCCGCAGCCGGAGCTCGCCGTTGAACCCGGCGGCTTGGGGCAGCTCCGCGAGGGCATGCTCGTCGAAGCGGGATGCCATCGTGAGGTCGCTCATGTTCGAAGCTCGGTCAGCCGACCGAGCCCTCCATCTGCAGCTCGATGAGGCGATTGAGCTCGACCGCGTACTCCATCGGGAGCTCGCGCGTGATGGGCTCGATGAAGCCGTTGACGATCATCGCGGTCGCCTCGATCTCGGAAAGACCACGACTCATCAGGTAGAAGAGCTGGTCATCGCCGACCTTCGAGACCGTGGCCTCGTGACCGAGCGACGCCGTCTCGTCCTCGACCTCGATGTACGGGTACGTGTCCGAGCGGCTCTCTTCGTCCAGGATCAGCGCGTCGCATCGAACCGTGGACTTCGCGTGGTGTGCGTCGGGCTCCACGCGGATCAGACCGCGGTAGCCGGTGCGGCCGCCGTCCTTCGAGACCGACTTCGAGTTGATGACACTCGTGGTGTACGGCGCGGCGTGGATCGCCTTGCCGCCGGCGTCGGTGTGCATCCCCTTGCCGGCGAACGCGACCGACAGGACCTCGCCGCGCGCACCCTTGCCCAGCAGGTAGATCGACGGGTACTTCATGGTGACCTTCGAACCGATGTTGCCGTCGATCCACTCCATCACCGCGTCCTCGTAGGCGGCGGCGC
>CAZDXK010000422.1:0-1947 GCA_964509215.1 uncultured Actinomycetes bacterium
CGGCAAGCTTGTGCTGCTCGATCTCTTGAGAACTGATGTTCAGGTGCACCCGCTTCTCCTCGAAGGGCGTCGGGCAAACGAACAGCGGCGCAGGCGCGCCGCCCGAGGTAGAAGGCTGATCTGGTGTGAACCGACAGAGCTCGATCCGCTCTCTGCTACCAGCCCAGATTCGCCGTCCTTCGTTCGGTGATGCAGACCAGCGAACAGGGAAGGGCAGCGCCACGTTCTCCCGTTGCCCGAGCATGCTTGTTATCTGCGCTACGAAGTCACGGGTGGCACCTTCGTTCGTGATCGTGACTCGATGAAACCAATTGGGAGGACCACCGACATAACGCCAGGCTCCCCACTCTTGTGCGCCACTTGGCCGTCCGGAGTTCCATGTCCCGAACGCTAACCCTTCTACGGCGCTTCGTGGAATTCGTTGCCATCGGTTACTTGAAGCTCTGTGCGGCGACGGGCATCGATGGCGTCGATTCGCCTCTAGCGTTCGGCAGCCGCTTGTCCGGGGCCAAATCTCCATCGCTCAACCCGGTCTAACCCTTTCCGCCTTCGAGGAAGAGATGCGGGCGGACCCGCCGTTAGCCACGAGGCAAACGAGGGATCTCCTCGCCGTCCTCCGCGACAACGTCTCGCAGGTGGCTCCTCAGGTGTCGGTGCTCTGCTCAGCCTAGAGGTGCGGCCTTTCGCTTCTCGATCTGTTCTCCCGTTCCTTCTTTGACGGGAGGGCCGCTGCCCCGTTGAATGAACAGATGTTTATCGCGGCGCGGCACCTGACGTTCGCAGGGTGGTTCCGGCAAACGGGTCTTCCGATGCTGGCGATCGTCGCCGTTGCCGTCGTGGTCACGATCGCGTCGCGAGTGTTGGTGAACCGGTTCCGGCGCAAGCTCGAAGGTTCCCCGAGCATCACCCAGGCGATCAACCTTCAGCGTGCGACGACGCTCACGAACGCCCTCGCCGCGACCGCGATCGTCCTGATATGGACGGTCGCCCTGCTGATGGTGCTCGGGCAGCTCGACCTCAACCTCGCACCGCTCTTGGCGAGCGCCGGCATCGCGGGGATCGCGCTCGGCTTCGGCGCCCAGAGTCTGGTGCGCGACGCGCTCGCCGGGTTCTTCATCCTCCTCGAGAACCAGTTCGGCGTCGGTGACGTCGTGGAGACCCAGACGACCGGTGGACCGGTCACGGGGAAGGTCGAGTCCTTGACCCTGCGGATCACCACACTCCGCGCATTCGACGGCACGTTGCACATCGTGCCGAACGGGAACATGCAAGTCGTCTCGAACAAGTCGCGCGGGTGGGCACGGGCGATCGTGGACGTGCGGCTCCCGTACGGCGAGGACGTCGACAAGGTCCGCGGGATCCTCGAAGATCTCTTCGATGACGTCCGAGAGCGTCCTCCGCTGAAGGACTGGCTCCGCGACGGCCCGAGCGTGCTGGGGATCGAGGCGCTGTCCGACTACGCGCTCGTGGTGCGCGTCATCGCGGACACGCGACCGTCCAAGCGCTTCGACGCGGAACGGATGCTGCGCGAGGCGATCCAAGCACGGTTGGCTGAGCAGGGGATCAGGGTGCCGCTCCCACCGACGCATTCCACGCGCACTGACGACGCGCCGGGACTGTAGAGGTCTCGCCGGAAACGCCTGCGGCCGATACCCTTCTGCCCATGGGTGAGACTCGGTACTCCTCGGTGGACGAGCTCCAGGCGGGGCTCGGCGGTGAGTCGTACCTGGCCGACCGGGGGCTGGCGACCTCGATCCACCTGGCGCTCTCACTCGACAAGCCGCTCCTGCTGGAAGGTGAAGCAGGCGTGGGCAAGACGGAGGTCGCGAAGGTGCTGTCGTCGTTGCTCGGCCGAAGGCTGATCCGGCTCCAGTGCTACGAGGGGATCGACGCCTCGCAAGCGCTCTACGAATGGAACTACTCGCGACAGCTGATCGCGGTGCGCGC
>CAZDXK010000423.1:0-1945 GCA_964509215.1 uncultured Actinomycetes bacterium
CAGGTTCCTGTGTCCGAAAGGACGTGGGGGTTCAACTCCCCCCTCGCCCACCACAACGCGCTGGTCTGCCGGTGAGCAACAGCGCGGTCATCGAATCACACGGCGTTCTGCCCCAGGATCCGGTCACCCTGTCGCGAAGCAAGCATCCGGCCGATCGGCCGACAAACTGGGGAATCTCCCACGGAAGTCACGCCTATGCCACACCGACCCAGCCACGCTACCGAGGATATTCCGGCGGGAGGGAACGTTCCATCTTCGGTTGTGGTGATGTATCCTTGTGCAACAGTTCGGGTACCGAGTTCGCAGGTCATGCGGCCCCAGCACTATGGCCGCACCGCGGCGGCCCCAGCACTTGGCCGATCGGATGAGACGCCGGGGATCTCGTGCGACAAGCTCATCGAGAAGCTCACGAGGACGGGTTCGATGACGTCGAGGCGCTGACGGCTGCCTCCGCGGACATGATCACCGTCGCCACGGTCGAAGGCATCTTTCGCTATGTCTCCCCCGCCTCCCGGCGGCTGTTCCGATGGGATCCAGCCGAGCTCATCGGCCGCCAGCTAGAGCAGCTCGCGCATCCCGATGACGTCCAGTCGATGCGCGACGCCGCGAAACCAAGCCTTATGAGCGATGGCTTCTTCACGATGACCTATCGGTTCCTCTGCGGCGATAGCTCGTACCGCTGGATCGAAGCGACGTATCACCGCGTCGAGGCGGGAGGCGAGTCCTTCGTCGTCGGGTCGGTGCGCGACATCGCGGAGCGTAAGGAGGCGGACGTCTTGCTGCAGCGCCGGGCGTCGACCGATGCACTCACCGGGGTCGCCAACCGCAGCGTCTTGATGGATCGGCTCCAGCATGCGCTTCACAGGCTCGATCGCTCGCCGGGCATCCTGGCCGTCCTGTTCCTGGACCTCGACAGGTTCAAGGTGATCAACGACTCCTTGGGTCATCGCGTGGGCGACGGCGTGCTCATCTCGATGGCCGAGCGCCTCCTCGGATTCATCCGCCCGGCCGACACGCTGGCTCGCCTCGGAGGCGACGAGTTCGTGATCGTCGCGGAGGACCTGACCGATGAGCGTGAGGCGGTCACGCTCGGCCAGCGCATCGCCGAGGCCGGCCGGAAGCCGTTCAAGATCGGTGCCGAGGAGTTCGTGTGCACGGTGAGCGTCGGGATCGCGACGACCGCCGATGCTCGCCACACCCCCGAGAGTCTCCTCCAAGAGGCCGATCTCGCGCTGTACCGAGCGAAGGATCTGGGCAGGAACCGAGCGGAAGTCTTCGACGAGGATCTCCGGACGACAGCGATCGGACGGCTGGGAACGGAAAGGATGCTGCGGCGGGCGATCGATGAGGGACGTCTCCTTGCTCGCTACCAGCCGATCATCGATCTGCGCAGCGGCCGTGTCGTGAGCGTCGAGGCGCTGGTCCGGGTCTTCGACCCGGACCTCGGAGTGCTCGCGCCCGACTCGTTCCTGGAGGTGGCCGAGGAGACCGGACTGTTGGCCAGCATGGACGAGTGGGTCTTTACCCAGGCCTTGCAAGAAGCAACCGGTTGGTGCGAGCGGCTGGGAGTGACCGACTCTCCCGGGTTGAACCTCAACGTCACCTCGCGTCGCGTGGCCGATGCGACGTTCTATCAGGTTGTCGTTAACGCCCTCGACTCAAGGGGCCTGTCTCGGAGCAGCATGCAGGTCGAGGTCACTGAGCGCGTGCTCATGGAAGCCTCGAACTCGGCGCTGGCCGCGTTGCGGGCTCTGCGCGAGGGTGGGATACGAGTAGGCCTGGACGACTTCGGAACGGGGTTCTCGTCCCTCGCCTACCTGCGGCAGTTCCCCCTCGACTTCGTGAAGATCGACAGGTCGTTCATCAACGGGCTCTCTCGCGGTTCGGGGGAGGACGCGATCGTCAACGCCATCATCGGACTGTCCCACGCGTTCGGCCTGGAGGT
>CAZDXK010000424.1:0-1943 GCA_964509215.1 uncultured Actinomycetes bacterium
CCACGGCTATCACGGCAACGCCGCCGTCCTGGTCCGCGCGTACGCCTACGTCTTCCTGCACGGCGCGGACGGATTGAAGGCGGTGAGCGAGCTGGCGGCGCTGAACGCGAACTACCTCGCGGCCCTTGTCGCCGACGACTTCCCGCTCGCGTTCCCCGACGGGCGCCCGATGCATGAGTTCGTCGCGACCGCGAAGCGCTTGAAGGACGAGACCGGGGTCCGCGCGATGGATGTGGCGAAACGCCTGATCGATCTGGGGTACCACCCGTCCACCGTGTACTTCCCGCTGGTGGTCGAGGAGGCCATGATGGTCGAGCCGACCGAGACCGAGACGAAGGAAACGCTCGAGGGGTTCGCGGAGGCCTTGAGGCAGACGGCTGCCGAGGCGAGGAGCGATCCTAGCCTGCTCCACGAGGCGCCGGTCACGACGCCGGTCCGACGTCTCGACGAAGTGCGGGCGGCGCGCCACTTGAAGCTGCGGTGGGGTTCGCCGGACGCGGCCGAGTGACCGCGAGCAGATCGAGTGACCCGCTCGCGGAGGATCCGTTCGACTACCGCGTCACCAAGGACGGACGCGTCCTGATCGGACGAGGTTGGACGAACGGTCACCATCGTCGCCGGGGCAGCGGAAACCCTGGCACCCAAGCTTGCATCGGCCGACGTGGACGGCATCCAGCAGCTTCTGGCGCGAGCGACGGGCAACTACCGGCGAGGTAACGAGCGCTGAGGCCCGGTAAGGCGGGCTGTAGTTCCCACGAGCCGCGGTGAGTTTTGATGCGCCAGCTCGGCGTCGGCGGCTGATGGGTGTGTAGGAGAGGGTGCTGAATCACAACGTTACATAATGTCCATTATCGGCGTTAACCGTCCCGATCGGGGCGGGGAGCGGCGAAACGCGCCTTCACACCCCAGACCGTAACCAGCCAGAGCGCTTCGATCACGATGATCCGGGAGATCTTCGAATGGCCGTGCTCGCGTTCGCGGAACGTGATCGGCATCTCGCCGACGTCGTACCCGGCGTTCCAGGCGCGCATCACGAGCTCGATCTGGAACCCATAGCCGTCGGAATGGAACGGCCGCACGACGAGTGCCTCGAGCGCCCCTCGCCTGTAGACGCGGAATCCGCTGGTCGCGTCGCGGATGGGCAGTCCGAGCATCAGACGAGCGTAGGTGTTGCCGGCCTTCGACAACCCTACGCGGGAGCGGCTCCAGTCGGTGACGGACCCTCCGGGCACGTACCGGCTCCCCACGACCAGGTCGCGACCGGCCGCGGCCGCCGTCAGGAGTCCCGGCAGCTCCTCGGGCTCGTGCGACAGGTCCGAGTCCATCTCGACCAGCAGGTCGTAGCCGTCCGCGAGACCCACGCGGAACCCGTCGAGGTAGGCGCTCCCGAGGCCCGACTTCTGCGGGCGCTCCAGCAGGCGGACGCGCGGCTCGTCCGCCGCGATGGCGCGCACCAGCTCCCCCGTGCCATCGGGCGAGGCGTCATCGACCACGAGGACGTTTACGCGTTCCGGTAGGGCGAGGAGGCGCGCGAGCACCCATTCGATCGTGTCGCGCTCTTCGAAGGTGGGAAGGATGACGAGCGTCCGGCGGCGATCCGGTGACAGCGGGTCCGGCGCCGGCCGTACGCCCGAGCGCCGGCGCGGCACCGTGAGCATCCCGGCGACGACCATGAGGGAGAGCCACGGGAACCAATCCCCCAGCCGCACGTACGGCGTGATGACGTCCGAAGACCGGATGGTGTGGCGGACGATGGCGGGACGGAACAGCCCCGCCTGCGCCACCACACGACCGGTGGGATCGACGAACGCGCTGATGCCCGAGACCCCGGCGTTCACGACCCACCGCCCGACCTCCACCGCACGCATCCGGCTCATCTGGAGCTGTTGCGCCGAGGCCGCGGTCGTCCCGTACGACGCGTTGTTCACCGGCACCACGAGGAA
>CAZDXK010000425.1:0-1937 GCA_964509215.1 uncultured Actinomycetes bacterium
CACGAGCTGAAGCTGATCGTGGACCTGATCTACGAGGGCGGCTTGTCCTGGATGCGCTACTCCATCTCGGACACGGCCGAGTATGGCGACTACACGCGCGGTCCGCGGGTGGTCAGCGACGAGACCCGCGCCGAGATGCGCCGGATCCTCGACGAGATCCAGAGCGGGCAGTTCGCCAAGGAATGGATCGCGGAAGCCGACGGTGGGTTCGCCAACTTCCTCCGACTTAGGAGCGAGGCGCGCACGTCCCAGCTCGAAGAGGTGGGGCGGGGGCTGCGCCAGATGATGCCTTGGTTGGAGAGCGATAAGAAGGTGGTCCCCGGATGAAGGAAGGCGATGTAACCGACGGCAACACCGTACGGATCTTCGACACGACCCTGCGGGACGGCGAGCAGGCTCCCGGGATCGCGCTCACACGCGCAGAGAAGGTCGAGATCGCCGAGCAGCTCGCTCGCCTGAACGTGGACATCATCGAGGCCGGCTTCCCGGTCTCGTCAGAAGGCGAGTTCGACGCTGTTTCGGAGATCGCGTCCAGCGTGCGTGGGCCGGTGATCGCGGCGCTCGCGCGCACCACCGAGGGAGACATCCGCCGCGCCGCCGAGGCGCTGAAGGGTGCCGACCGCTGGCGGATCCACACGTTCATCTCGACCAGCCAGATCCACATGGAAGACATGCTCCGCATGTCGCACCGACAAGTCTTGGACGCGATCCGTGACAACGTCAAGCTCGCAGTGAGCTACACGGACGACGTGGAGTTCTCGGCGCAGGACGCGACCCGGACCGAGTTGGATTTCTTGATGGAGTGCTTCCGCGTCGCGGTGGATTGCGGCGCGACCACCATCAACGTCCCGGACACGGTGGGGTATGCCACGCCGACCGAGTTCGGAGAGCTGGTTCGCGTCGTCCGCCAGGCCACGCCCGACAACGTCGTGATCTCGACGCACTGCCACAACGACCTCGGCCTGGCCGTCGCGAACTCCCTCGCCGGCATCGAGAACGGCGCCCGGCAGGTAGAGGTCGCGGTGAACGGGATCGGCGAGCGAGCGGGCAACTGCGCGCTCGAGGAGATCGCCATGATCGTCCGCACCCGCGGGCAGGCGCTCGGCGTGGAGCACGGCCTGAACATCAAGGAGATCATCCGGACGTCGCGGCTCGTGTCCATGACGACCGGCTACAGCGTCCAACCGAACAAGTCGGTCGTAGGTGCGAGCGCGTTCGCGCACGAAAGCGGCATCCACCAGCACGGTGTGTTGAGCAACCGAGCGACCTACGAGATCATGGACCCGCTCGCCGTCGGCCTGGAGGGCAACCGCTTGGTGCTGGGCAAGCACAGCGGACGGCACGCGTTCGTCGACGCGCTGGAGAAGATCGGTCTCACGATCGACAAGGAGCACCTGGACCGGGCATTCGCACGCTTCAAGGACCTGGCCGACCGGAAGATCCAGATCACCGACCAAGACCTGGAGGCTATCGTCGGCGAGGAGCGAGGGTCGGCAGAGGAGGGCGTTCTCGTGCTCGAGTCTCTCCAGGTCGGCGGCGGGACGCACCTCTCGCCCAGCGCCACGGTCCGGCTCCGGCGCGGCGACGAGGTGATCGAGGAGTCGGCGTTCGGCGACGGCATGATCGACGCTGCGTGCGGCGCGATCCAACGGGCAGCCGGCGTGGAGGCGCGCCTCATCATGTTCAACGTGTCGTCGGTGACCGGTGGGTCCGACGCGCTCGGCGACGTGGTCGTGCAGCTCGACGTCGACGGCCGGCGCGTGACCGGTCGAGGGGTGTCGGTCGACGTGGTGGAGGCCAGCGCCCGCGCGTACCTGGCGGCGATCAACCGGGCCCTGCGCGTGTCGGGCGCGCACGAACCGCTCGGTGCCGCCGCCGAGGTCACGCCGTGACGCACACGATCGGGGTGGTTCCCGGCGACGGGACTGGCCCCGAGG
>CAZDXK010000426.1:0-1936 GCA_964509215.1 uncultured Actinomycetes bacterium
CCCATTCCGCGCCCGCCATCCGGCTGATCGTCTCCTCCATGAGCGTTCCGCCGAAGTCGTTCGCGCCCGCTTGAAGTATGGCCTGACACACATCGATCCCGAGCTTGACCCACGACACCTGAACGTTCCGGATCCGTCCATCGAGTAGGACGCGCGCCACGGCGTGCATCCTGAGCTTCTCCTCGTACGTCGCACCCGGGCGTGCCTTGCCCGCCAGATAGATGGGGGCGTTCTGGTGCACGAACGGCAGCGGCACGAACTCCGTGAAGCCGCCCGTGTCCTCCTGGATGCGCCCGAGACGGCGGATATGCGCTACCCAATGGGGCGGGGCGTCCACGTGGCCGAACATGATCGTCGAGCTGCTGCGGATGCCCAGATCGTGTGCGGTGCGGACGATCTCCTCCCACGTGTCGGCCGGGAGCTTTCCCTTCGTGAGCAGCCACCGAACGTCGTCGTCGAGGATCTCGGCCGCGGTCCCGGGGATCGTACCGAGACCGTGCGAACGGCATTCCTGCAGGAACTCCCTGAAGGAGATCCCGAGTTTGGTGGCGCCGTTCAGGATCTCCATGGGACTGAACGCGTGGATGTGCATACCGGGAGTTCGCGCCCGGATGGCGTCGAGCAGATCGAAGTAGAACGTACCCGGGAGGTCGGGGTGGATCCCGCCCTGCATGCACACCTCCGTCGCGCCCGCCATCCACGCCTCTTCCGCCCGATCCGCCACCTGATCGAGCGTCAGCGTGTAGGACTCGGCGTCGACCTCCCGCTGGGCGAAAGCGCAGAAGCGGCAACCGACGTAGCACACGTTGGTGAAGTTGATGTTCCGGTTGACGACGTAGGTGACCTCGTCGCCTACGGCCTCAGAGCGCAGGTCGTCGGCGACCCGGCAGAGCGCGTCGAGCGCCGGCCCTTCCGCTCGGAACAGCGCGAGCGCGTCCCCGTCGGTGATGGGGCGATGGGCTGCTGCCTTCCCGAGAGCGACCTTGATATCCCCATCGAGTCGCTCCGGTCTGGATCCGAGCGAGGACCAATCGCGAGTGACGTCGAGCGCGTCGAAGTCGCCGTACACCGACATGGCGTCCTCCCGGAGCCCGGCATCGGGGCTCTTCGCGAACGTCAGCTCGATCGTCCTGGGCTTCCACTGGATATCCGGGTCCTGCCACGCAACCGGTTCGGGCACCTGTCCCTCGACCGCCAGACCACCGGCTCCGAGCAGCGCGGAGACCGGAGCGCGCATCTTCGACGCGAGGTAGGGGTCCGGCCGCTCGGCGTAGCGACCGTAGATGGTAAGTCGCTCGCGGAGCGTGAACCCCCGGTCGGCGGTGGTGGCGGAAAGCGCCTCGAGCGTGGGCCACGGCTTCTCCGGGTTCACGTGATCGGGCGTGAGCGGCGACACGCCTCCCCAGTCGTTGATGCCGGCGTCGAGGAGCCGCATCCGCTGCGCCGGATCGGAGAGGTTCGGCGGTGCCTGCACGCTCATGTGCGGGCCGAGGACGACCCTCGCGGTCGCGACGACCGCGAGGAACTCCTCGTCCTCGGGCTCGGGCGAACTGCGCATGGCGGTACCGGGCTTCGCACGGAAGTTCTGCACGATGACCTCTTGCACGTGGCGGTAGCGCCGATGAAGGTCGCGGATCGCGAACAACGCCTCCGCGCGCTCCCGCGGCGTCTCGCTTATGCCGACCAGGATCCCGGTGGTGAACGGGATCGCGAGCCGGCCGGCGTCCTCGATCGTCCGCAACCGTACGGCCGGGACCTTGTCCGGAGACCCGAAGTGCGGACCACCGCGTTCCGACAACCGGTCGGACGACGTCTCGAGCATCATGCCCATCGAGGCGCTCACGTGCTTCAGCCGCGCAAGCTCTTCGTAGCTCATCACACCGGGATTGAGGTGCGGGAGCAGACCGGTCTCTTCGATCACGCGGATCGCGACGGC
>CAZDXK010000427.1:0-1936 GCA_964509215.1 uncultured Actinomycetes bacterium
TGCCCAAGGCCGAGCTCCACATCCACCTGGAAGGCTCGATGCGGATCGAGACCGTATGCGACCTGCTGCACGACCTGGACGATTTCCACAGGATCGGCTACGAGCTCTGCGAGGACCTCGCGGCGCAGGGCGTGCGGTACGCGGAGGTCGTCTTCTCGCCGGCCCAGCACGCCGGCCGCCTCGGCGACTGGTTCGGACCGATCGAGGCGGTGCTCGACGGGTTCGTCGCGGGCGAGCGGGACACTGGGGTGATCGCGCGCGTGGAGCCCGACGTGATCCGCGACCTCGGGGTGGAACAGGCCGAGGAGGTCCTGCAGGTCGCCCTGAAGTACGTGGGCCGCGGCGCGGTGTCGCTCAACTGCGCCGGCTCACAGCGCCGCCCGGTCGCGCCGTACGCCGACATCTTCCACAGGGCGGTGGAAGGCGGGTTGCACTCCACGCCGCATGCCGGCGAGTGGAGCGGTCCCGAGAACGTCTGGGACACGCTGGAGCACCTTCGTCCCGAACGCATCGGCCACGGCGTTCGCTCCGTCGAGGACCCGCGCCTGGTGGAACGCCTCGCCCAGCTCGCGATCCCGTTGGAGGTCTGTCCGTCGTCCAACGTCGCAACCGGCGTGTACGCCTCGCTCGAGGACCACCCGCTCCCGCGGCTCCGGGATGCGGGTGTCGTGGTGACGCTGAACTCCGATGACCCGGCGATGTTCGGCTCGTGGGTGAGCGACGAGTATCGCGTGGCGCGCGACGTGTTCGGCTACGACGACGAGGATCTCGCCGACATCGCCGCCGCGAGCGTGCGCGCGTCGTTCGCCGATGACGACGTGAAGGCGCGGTTGCTCGGGGACATCGAGGCCTGGCTCGAGGAACAGTGACGCGCGACCGCGGAGCCGGCGCTACGGCTCGGTTGAGATCGTGACCTTGTCGATATAGACGGCCTGTGTCGGAACGCTGTTCTCGCCCGGGAGCTGAGGGTTCGGCGTGCCCGGAACCTTGCCGATCCGTCTGACGACGTCGAGACCGTCGATGACCTTGCCGAAGATCGTGTAGCTCCCCTGCGGTGTCGGGTTCAAGTTGGGCGTCGCCGCGAGCGTGATGAAGAACTGGCTACCGTTCGTGTCGGGTCCGCCGTTCGCGTACGCGAGGATCCCCGCACGGTCGAACGTGACCTTAGGCGAGACCTCGTTCTCGAACTGATATCCAGGTCCTCCGGAGCCGTTACCCTGCGGGTCTCCGCCTTGGATCACGAACCCGGCCGCGATCCGGTGAAACGTGAGCCCGTCGTAGAACCCCTTCTTCGCTAGAAAGGCGAAGCTGTTCACGCCGATCGGGGCGTGCAGCGCGTCCAGTTGAATCACGATGGTGCCGCAAGATGTCGCCACGGTCGCGATGTAGCGCTTGCTGGGATCGATCGTCATGGAGGGCGGCTTGTCGAACGTCGGCTTGGTCGCACCTGCGGCCTTCGGAGCCTTCGCCCCACAGGCGACGGGCAAGGGACTCGCGCTCGGACTGCCGCTCGGGCTCACGGTCGGCGAGGGGCTCGCCAACGTGCCGTCGTTCCCGTTGAAGATGATCGTGCCCGCCACGACCAACAGGAGCGCGGCGACCACGATCCCGATCACTCCGAGGATCCGTCCGCGACGACGACGTTGCGCATCGCGCTCGACTTGCCGTCTGGCAGCGAGCTTCGCCAGCTGACGTTCTCGGGATCGCTTGGACATCCGGGCGACGAGCCTACCGGATGTCCAGGAGCTCGTAGGCGAGGCCGTCCAGGATGTCCGTCTCACTGACGAGCGCTCGGTCGAACCCGAACCTCCGCATCACGGTCACGAGGATCACTGCCCCGGCGACGATCACGTCGCCGCGACCGGGAGCCATGACCGGGAGTGCGGCGCGCTCCGGCGTCGTCATCCGGACGAGATCCGCCAGCACACGTTCGGCG
>CAZDXK010000428.1:0-1927 GCA_964509215.1 uncultured Actinomycetes bacterium
TCGACGAGGTCAAGACCAAGCTCGAAGAGCTGGGTCTGGGCCTGCGGGAGGAGTAACGGGTGCCCAAGCCCAAGAAGGGATCGCGGCTGGGCTCGAACCCGGCGCACCAGAAGCTGTTGCTCTCCACGCTCGCGAAACAGCTGTTCGTGAACGAGGCGATCAACACGACCGAGGCCAAAGCCAAGATGCTGCGTCCCTATGCCGAGAAGCTGATCACGTTCGCAAAGCGCGGCGACCTGGCCGCGCGACGCGAGGTGCTCAAGGACATCCCGGACCGGGACATCGTCGCTCGGTTGTTCCACGAGATCGGGCCTCGGTTCGCCGAGCGGCAGGGCGGGTACACGCGGATCCTCAAGCTGGGGCCACGCAAGGGCGATGCCGCGCCGATGGCGCGGATCGAGCTCGTCGAACGCGAGAGCATGTAGCCCCTCCTTCCGCGGAGCGTCCGTCGATGCGCGTGATCCGGCTGACGCTCGCGTACGACGGAACCGATTTCCGTGGATGGGCGCAGCAGAGGGATCCGCGTGTTCGGACCGTCGAAGGGTCCCTCGTGGAGGTCCTGGCGCGCGTCGTGCGTCACGACGTTCGTGTCTCCGTCGCGGGTCGAACCGATGCGGGCGTGCACGCCTGGGGACAGGTGGCGTCGTTCCTCACTCCGAGCCGCCTCGCGCCGGAGCGGATGCAGAGGGTGATCAACGGCCTCCTCTCTCCGGAGATCGCCGTCGTAGACGCCCGTGAGGAACGCGAGGGGTTCGACGCCCGATTCTCCGCCACGGCACGCGAGTACCGCTACGTGATCGACACCGCTCCGGTGGCCGATCCGTTCACGGCTCGATACGTCTGGCATCGGCCGGCGGAGCTGTCGGTCGGGCCGATGCGCACGGCGGCTCGCCTCCTGATGGGGGAGCACGACTTCACGTCGTTCTGCCGGCACCCCGGCCATGGGAAGCCGACCGTTCGCGACCTGCAGCGCGTCTCGGTGGCGCGAGAAGGCTCCACGGTGACCGTGCGCTTCCGCGCGAACGCCTTCCTCCACCAGATGGTCCGGACCATCGTGGGCACGCTTGTGCGGGTGGGTGAGGGCCGGCTCGAGCCCCAGGAGGTTCGAACGATGCTAGAGAGGCGCAGGCGCTTCGTGATCTCGCAGCCGGCGCCCTCGCGAGGGCTGACGCTGGAGCGCGTGGCGTACGGGGCTCGATCGGGAGCCGGCGACGGCGATGAGGGTCGCCAACTTTGACGGTCTCGCGTTCTCGCAGGTAGCATTGCCCATCGGCCGGGCTGCCCGGCCGATCTTCCACGTATGAAGACCTATTCTCCGAAGCCCGAGCACATCGTGCGCCGCTGGTACGTGATCGACGCCAGCGGCCAGGTGCTCGGACGCCTCGCTTCGGAGGTGGCGGCCATCCTCCGCGGCAAGCACAAGCCGATCTTCGCGCCCCACATGGACACGGGCGACAACGTCATCGTGGTGAACGCGTCGCAGATCGAGCTGACCGGGGGCAAGGAGTCCAAGAAGATCTCGTACCGCCATTCCGGCTATCCCGGCGGCATCAAAGGCACGCGGTACGACACGCTCCTCGCCAACAAGCCTGTGTTCGTGATCGAGAAGGCCATCCGGGGCATGCTTCCCAAGAACAGCCTGGGTCGCTCGATGATCAAGAAGCTGCACGTAGTGGCCGGGGCCGCGCATCCGCACCAAGCCCAGCAGCCGGTGCCATACACGCTCGGCGAACCGCCCGTCTGGGAAGGTCTCCCCGAGAAGCAGCCCCGGCCGAGCAGGAGGGCGAGCACCGCGCCCACCTCCGACAAGCCGGCGGCGAAGAAGCCGGCTGCCAGGCCGAAGACCAAGACGACGGCCAAGTCCTCGGCAACGGCTCCGGCGAAGAAGTCCGCCGCGAAGAAGCCCACGGCGCGCAAGACGACGACG
>CAZDXK010000429.1:0-1922 GCA_964509215.1 uncultured Actinomycetes bacterium
GGTGCGGGAGCCAACGACGTCGGTGCCGTCCTTCAGGTTCTCGATCTTGCGAACGTCGAGCCGGACCGACGAGTAGAACTTGAGCGCGCGACCGCCCGGCGTGGTCTCGGGCGAGTTGTGCACCACGACACCGTCGACAAGGTAGTTGTGGGTGCCTTCCACCTCGATATCGAACCGGTGCATCGAACCGGTCCTTGGCTTGACGTGGATGTCGACGACCGGCATCGGCACGAGCTCGCGGCGCATCGGCGCGAATACCGGTTCCACCGCGAAGCGTCCCCGGAACCGTGGAAGCAACTTGTACTGCATCGAGGGGTGCACGTACGAGGCCACGATCGCGTGCAGCTTCGCCGTCTCGTCTTTCGGGAACTGAAGGACCGCCTTCCCTGCGCGATCGATGAGCTTCGGGAACAGCCTCCACGTGTCGCCGAGATGTCGCACGAGCCGTTCTCTGCTGGTCCGTTCGAGCGCTTCGATGCAGATCTCCGACCGTCCGCTTCCATCCCGAGTTCTGGCCTGGAGCCCCTTGGCGCGCTCAGCGAAGGTGCCGTCGTCCATATACCAGATCGCCAGCGACAGAGCGCTTACCCCCTTCAGGTACTCCTCATTCAGCACTTTCTTCCCGCCGAGATACACGGCGTCCCGGAGCTCCGCCAACTCGACCAGCGGCGGAAGGTCGTGGAAGACTGCGCCCTTGTCGTTCGTGGAGCGGGATGTGCCGATGTTGAGGAAGAGGGAGGCTTTCCAATCCGCATACTCCGTCTGCTTCGATCCATGCCCCATCCGGAATCGGGCGGCGTGGCCGCTCTTCGAGCGCGACAGCGATCCGTCGCCCAAGAGCCCGCCGAGGATGACCTCCCACTGGAAGTCCGACAGCCGGATCGACGCCGACTGCAGCACTCGGTCGCCCACCTGAAGCTCCTGCGCCTCGCGCCACCCACCGGGGGTCATGACCTGATGGTTCGGGGTGCAGCCGAACTGGGCCCGTCCGTTCCCGCTCGGCTTCGCCGTCGTGACTTGGAGGAACCCGTCGCTGACGCCGTTGTCGAACCATCCGACGACCTTGCGCGGAACGACCTCGCCTCGGTCCTGGTCGTAGGAGAGCACCTCGACCTGCATCCGCTGGTTCACGATCTTCCCGATCTTCTCTTGCGAGCCGTCCGCGAGCGTCACCCGGGTGCCGTAGGAGAAGCACCCGAACATCACACCGATCTTCTCCCTGAGCTGGTTGATGAAGATCGCCGACGTGTCGAACCGCGACAACGTCCCGGCCAGCTTGCGCATCGCCTGCGACATGAGCCGCGCCTGCAGACCGACGTGGGTGTCCCCCATCTCCCCCTCGATCTCGGCTCGCGGGACGAGCGCGGCCACCGAGTCGACGACCACGATGTCGAGGGCCGCCGAACGCACGAGCATGTCGGCAATCTCGAGCGCCTGCTCGCCGGAGTCCGGCTGAGAGACCAAGAGCTCGTCGATGTTCAAACCGAGTGCGCGAGCGTATGTGGGATCGAGCGCGTGCTCCGCGTCGATGAATGCGGCGATGCCGCCCCTCGCCTGCGCCTCGGCGATCATGTGGAGGCAGACCGTGGTCTTGCCCGATCCTTCGGGACCGAAGACCTCGATGATCCGGCCGCGCGGGATGCCGCCGACGCCGAGCGCGATGTCGAGGGCGAGCGACCCGCTCGGGATGACGGTGATGCCGGCCCCCATCGGGTGTTCGCCGAGCTTCATGACGGCGCCCTTGCCGAACTGCTTCTCGATCTGCTGCAGCGTGACGTCGAGCATCTTCTCGCGATCCATCCCCGAATCCTCCCTGTGACCTCTCGGCTCGCCGGTGAGGAGGATCCGGCGACGCTCGTCTCCCATCGCGGAGACCTTACCGAGTGGCTCTGACATAAGTTACACCCCTGTCATCCGACGGG
>CAZDXK010000430.1:0-1918 GCA_964509215.1 uncultured Actinomycetes bacterium
AAGATCAACAACGCGCTGGGACAGGCGCTGGTCGCGAAACGGCTGGGCAAGAAGCGCATCATCGCGGAGACCGGCGCCGGCCAGCACGGCGTCGCGGCCGCGACGGCATGCGCGCTGCTCGGTCTGCCGTGCGTGGTGTACATGGGCGAGGAGGACACGCACCGTCAGGCGCCGAACGTCGCGCGGATGAAGCTCCTCGGCGCCGAGGTCGTACCCGTCATGGCCGGAACCCGCACGCTCAAGGAGGCGGTGAACGAGGCGCTGCGCGATTGGGCGGCGAGCGTCCGAAACACGCACTACATCATCGGCTCGGTCGTCGGCCCGCACCCCTTCCCGGTGCTCGTGCGCGACCTGCAGCGAGTGATCGGCGACGAGGCGCGCGCGCAGTACGCCGATCGCGTCGGCGGCGACCCCGACGTCGTGGTCGCGTGCGTGGGCGGCGGGAGCAACGCGATCGGCATGTTCACCTCGTTCGTCGGCGCGCCGGGTATCCGACTGATCGGCGTCGAGGCGGGCGGCCGCGGCACACAACTTGGGGAGCACTGCTCCTCGATCACGCTGGGCCAGCCCGGGATCCTGCACGGCGCGCTCAGCTACCTGCTCCAGGACGCGGAGGGACAAGTGGCGGACACCCACTCGATCTCGGCCGGCCTGGACTACCCGGGCGTCGGTCCCGAGCACGCGTACCTGCAGGACGAAGGACTCGCCGAGTATGTCTCGGCCACCGACGCGCAGGCTCTCGAGGGGTTCCAAGCGCTGGCGAGGACCGAGGGCATCCTGCCCGCGCTCGAGCCGTCGCACGTGATCGGGTGGCTGCTCACGCGGCCGCTTCCACAGGGAACCAAGGTGCTCGTCTGTCTGTCCGGTCGCGGCGACAAGGACCTCGACACCGTCCGGGCCGCCCTCGGGGTGACGGATGCCTGACCTCGAGAAGGCGCTCCGAGGGCGTCGCGACGCAGGGGGACGTGCGTTCATCCCTTACGTGACGGGCGGGTTCCCAGGGGTCGACCCGGCACTGCTCCGGGCGCTCCAGGACGCGGGTGCCGACGCCGTCGAGGTCGGCATCCCGTTCTCGGATCCGGTGATGGACGGCGGTGTGATCCAGGAGGCGTCGCGGCTGGCACTGGGGGCGGGGGCGCGACCGTCGAAGATCCTCGAGACGATCGGGGAGGCCTCCCTGGATGTTCCGGTCGCCGTCATGACGTATGTGAACCCGGTCTACCGGCACGGGTTCGAGTCGTTCCTGGACGAGGCGGAGCACGCGGGTGTCGCGGGAGTCATCGTCCCGGACCTCCCGGTCGACGAGGCCGGTGATTGGACGGCCGCCTGTACGGCTCACGGCGTGTCCTCCGTGCAGCTCGCGGCGCCCGGGTCGGCGTCCGACCGGTTGGCGTGGATCGCCAAGGTGTCGAGCGGCTTCCTCTATTGCGTCGCTACGTACGGCGTCACAGGGGTACGCGACGAGCTGGCCGGAACCGCTCGCGAGCTCATCGATCGTCTCCGGCCGCTCACGGATCTCCCGTTGGTGCTCGGCGTGGGGGTGGGATCCCCTCGGCAGGCAGCGGAGGCCGGAACGTTCGCGGACGGGGCCGTCGTGGGGACGGCGCTGATGGCGAAGCTGCTCGGGGGCGACCGCGACGGGATGCTGGCGCTGGCCGCCGACTTCCGGGCGGCCCTGCCCATGGCCTGACCTTTCCCGGGGGCCAGAACCCATCCCGCGAGGCCGCCGGTTCCGTATCGGTGAGTGACCGGAACGGGGTGCTCATCGCACCCATCGGAGGTTGGCCTCGGGCCGCGTTCTGTGGTACCAAGCACCAGTTCTGTGGTAGCAACCACCAGTTCTGTGGTACCAAGCAGCATCCGAGGGCGATCGTCCGAGGGTAGGTACGAAAGGGGGCTTCATGAAGCAACGCCGGAT
>CAZDXK010000431.1:0-1918 GCA_964509215.1 uncultured Actinomycetes bacterium
GCGTGGGGCGGCGGCTCGGCGTCATGGGCGGAACGTTCGACCCGATCCATTACGGTCACCTCGTGACGGCCGAGGAGGCCCTCGTTCAGTTCGCGCTGGACGAGGTGGTGTTCGTCCCGACGGGCCAGCCCTGGATGAAGCAGGAGCGAGAGGTCTCTCCCGCCGAGGACCGCTACCTCATGACGGTGATCGCTACCGCTAGCAACCCGCGGTTCCGCGTCTCGCGGATCGAGGTCGAGCGAGAGGGTCCGACGTACACCGTCGACACGTTGAAGGCGCTCGGCGCGGAGAATCCGGACGCGGAGCTCTACTTCATCACCGGTGCCGACGCGATGCGCGAGATCTTCGAGTGGAAGGACCCGGACGGAGTCCTGTCGCTCGCGCACTTCATCGCGGCGACCAGGCCGGGCTACGACCTCACGAGGTTCGAGGCGAAGGATGCCCCGCGTCACCCCAACGTCAGTGTGATGCACATCCCGGCGCTCGCGATCAGCTCGACGGACGTGCGCGAGCGTGTCCACGACGGCCGCCCGATCCGCTACCTCGTGCCCGAAGGCGTGAAGAGCTACGTGGAGAAGGCGGCGCTGTATCGATGACGCGGCGCCCGTGGGCCGCGCTCGCCGGCGTCCTCGTCCTCGCCGCCGCCGCCATGGCGTGGCTGGTGCTGAGCGCCGACGACGATCGCGACGCGACGCCTCCGAACACGGAGCGGGTGAGTGGGCTAACGCTGTTGGTGGTCGAGACCGACGCGGCGTCGTTCGGAGCGGTCGTCGGCTCGACCGGTGGCGCGCACGGCGCCCTCGTCCTGCCGACCGAGATCCAGGTCACGATCCCCGGCCAGGGCGATGCCACCCTCGGTGATGCGTTGGACCTGCCACCGCGTCAGGCCGCGACGACGGTCGCGAACGTGCTCGGGGTCTGGGTCGACCATCACGTGGTGTTCGATGAGGAGCGATTGGCGGCGATCGTCGACGGCGCAGGTGGCATCACGGTGGGAAGCGACACGAGGAGCGGGCTTGAGGTGCTCTCGATGCTCGAGGATGCCGGGGCCGGTGCAGGATCGGCCTTCTCGCTCGTGCTCGCCGGCTTGCTCGCGGATGTCGAGTGGGACCCGACGGCCTTGGCCGACTCGGACTCGGCGTCGTCGGTTACCGAGGTGCTCGAGGCGGCTCGCGGAGCGAACGTGTCGAGCATCCCGTCGGTGCAGGCGGCCGAGGGGATCTTCATCTCCGAGCCGGACGCCGTCCGGCAGTCGATCGTGGATGCCTTCGGCGGTCCCGATCGCGAGGTCGTCCGGGTGATCGTGCTGAACGGGAGCGGGCTCCCCGGAGTGGGGGAGCTCGTCGCCGAGCGGATCGTGCCCGGTGGGTTCCGGATCGTCGTCTCGGAGAACGCGGCGAACTTCGACCACGAAGAGACGCTCGTGGTGGTGGGCTCGGCCGACGACGTCGGTCTCGGTGAGCGTGTGCGAGACTTGCTCGGGACGGGAAGCGTGAACGTTTCCCTCTCGTCGGGGATCGCCCCCGTCACGGTGGTCGTCGGGAAGGACTTCACCGGGTGAGCGCAAGCGAAGGACGGCGTGCCGGGTAGGCCCACGCAACCCGAGGAAAGCCGCCAAGCCGCCGTCGCCGCCGCGCGCTCGGCGTCCGCCAAGCAGGCCGAGGGTGTGGCGATCCTCGACGTCCACGGCCTGATCGTCATCACCGACTACTTCGTGATCGCCTCGGGCGAGACGGAACGACAGGTCCGAACGATCGTCGAGGAGGTCGAAAGGGCGCTTCGCGAACTCGACCGTAAGCCGGTCCGACGCGAGGGCGAGACCGAGGGCCGCTGGGTCCTCCTAGACTACGTGGACATCGTGGTCCATGTGTTCGCCGAGGAGGAGCGCGAGTACTACGACCTCGAGCGGTTGTGGCTG
>CAZDXK010000432.1:0-1912 GCA_964509215.1 uncultured Actinomycetes bacterium
GGCTCGATGAGCCAGGCGAACATCGCCAACCCGGTCGCGTTCGCCCGCGCGAACTACGCGCAGCTCGTGACGTCGTTCGTGAGCCCGTACGACTGGCGGATGACCGAGAGCGAGCCGCACGCCTGAGCCTCGCGGTATCGTCGCACTCCATGAGCGCCGACGACCTTCGTGCCAGCATCGCGGCGGACATGCCGCAGACCGTCGCCGACTTGGAGCGCCTGATCCGCATCCCCTCGAAGGGATACGAGGGCGACGATCCCGCGAACGTCCGCGCCTCCGCCGAGGCGACGCGGGACATCCTGGCGGCCGCGGGGGTCGACAACGCCCGGCTGCTGGAGCTCGAGGGAGGTCATCCCGCCGTCTTCGGACAGATCGACGGGCCGGCGGGTGCTCCGACCGTCCTGCTCTACGCCCACCACGACGTGCAACCCGAGGGGCCGATCGAGCAGTGGGACTCGCCGCCGTTCGAACCCGAGGTGCGCGACGGCCGGCTGTACGGCCGGGGCTCCGCCGACGACAAGTCCGGCGTCGCGATCCACGCGGCCGCCCTCCGAGCATTGGGAGAAGACGTGCCCGTCACCGTGAAGGTCCTCGTCGAAGGCGAGGAGGAATGCTCGACCGCGCAT
This sequence comes from uncultured Actinomycetes bacterium, assembly GCA_964509215.1. GTDB lineage: Bacteria > Actinomycetota > UBA4738 > UBA4738 > HRBIN12 > JBBQVZ01. The sequence continues at coordinate 627 of CAZDXK010000432.1, forward strand.
CTCCCCGAGCTCGTGAGGGGGAACGCGGACCTGATCCGCGCCGACGTGGCGGTGATCGGGGACTCCGGGAACTACCGGACCGGCGTCCCCACCATCACGACGAGCATCCGCGGCGTCACCGACTGCGTCGTGCAGGTCCGGGTGCTCGAGCAGGCGCAGCACAGCGGCTCGTACGGCGGCCCCATCCCGGATGCGATCACGGCACTGGCACGGATCATCTCGAAGCTCCACGACGACGACGGCAACGTCGCGATCCCGGGCCTGCATCGGTTCACCTGGGAGGGCGCCGCTTACCCCGAGGAGGACTTCCGGAACGAGGCCGGGATGATCGCAGGGCTCCGGAGGATCGGGACGGGTTCGATCGCCGATCGCGTCTGGGCAGGTCCGGCGGTCGCCGTGTTGGGGATCGACGCCCCGGCGATCCACGGCTCGTCGAACCAGATCGTGCCGGTGGCGCGCGCTCGGGTCAGCCTCCGCCTCGCTCCCGGCGACGACGCGGTCGCCGCGACGGACAAGCTGGTGGCGTTCCTCGAGGACGCCGCGCCCTGGGGCGTGCAGGTGACGATCGAGGGCGGCTCGTTCGACGCGGGGCAGGGATACATGGTTGACACGTCGGCGCCCGCGTTGCGCGCCGCCCACGAGGCGCTGCAGGAGTCCTACGGCTCCGACGTGATGGAGACCGGATCGGGCGGATCCATCCCGCTGGTGCCGATGCTCGCCGAGACGTTCCCCGGCATCGCCGTGCTGATGTGGGGCGCGATGGACGAGCGCTCCAACATCCATTCGGTGAACGAGAGCGTCGACCTCGGCGAGCTCGAGCATATGGCCCTCGCCGAGGCGCTCTTCATCCGGAAGCTCGCTGAGCACGCCTCGCACCCCCGATGACACCGATCGACGACCTGCTGTCCAGGATGGATGCGCTTCTCCAGCCGATGCGCGCGGCCGGAGACGAACGGCAGCACTTCCTCGCGACCTACATGCGGACCACGCTCGCCGTGAAGCGTGAGATCGAGCGCGGCGTGTTCGTCGACAACGCGTGGACCGAGCGGTGGGACATCGCGTTCGCCGACCTCTATCTCGACGCGCTCGACGAGTGGAACGCGCAGGGGTCCGCGCCGGGGCCGTGGCGGGTCGCCTTCCTGGCTGCGAACACCACCCCGCGCGTACCGCCGCTGCGGCACCTGCTGCTCGGCATGAACGCCCACATCAACTACGACCTGCCGCAGGCTCTGATCCAGGTGATCACGGATCAGGAGTTCGACGATCCGGCGCTCGTCGAACGACGC
>CAZDXK010000433.1:0-1911 GCA_964509215.1 uncultured Actinomycetes bacterium
CCCCGGCCCCACCACCGCACGGTTGGCTGCGATCGCCGGCGCGCACAGGATGTGGGTGCTCGGCGGCAGCGTGATCGAGTCCGCCGACGACCGTCGATACGCCACCTCGGTCCTGCTCGATCGCGACGGCGAGCTGGTCGCGACGTATCGGAAGATCCACCTGTTCGACGTGGACCTTCCCGGGCAGTCGCCGTTCCGCGAGTCGGCGACCTTGTCTCCCGGAGATCAGCTCGTGACGCACGAGACCGACGTCGGACGGATCGGCTTGTCCATCTGCTACGACCTTCGCTTCCCCGAGCTCTACCGCGGGCTGATGGTGATGGGCGCGGAGGTGCTGTTCGTGCCGGCGCAGTTCCAGCACGAGACGGGGAAGGACCATTGGGAGGTCCTGCTCCGTGCGCGCGCGATCGAGAACCAGTGCTTCGTGGTCGCGCCGGGACAGTGGGGGACGTTCGGCGACCCTGAGAAGGGCCGGCGTTCGTACGGCAACTCCATGGCCGTCGACCCCTGGGGTCGCGTGCTGGTACGCGCGCCCGAGGAGGGCGACGGTGTCTGGTTCGCGGACCTCGACATGACCGATCTCCGTCGTGTCCGCCAGGTATTGCCCGCACTGCAGCATCGCCGGCTGGGTCTGACCTGTTGATGCGACGCGAGCTCCCGAACGGGTTGGAGCTCGACGACGATCGCGAGCGCGTGGACGTCGAGGCCGTCTTTCGGTACCTGTCCCAGGAGGCCTACTGGGTCCGCGGCCGTTCGCGGGAGACGATCGAGCGGCTGGTGCGGGAGTCGACCCGGGTGATCGCCGCGTACGACGGCGGGACGCTGATCGCGTTCTGTCGCGTGATGTCGGACGGGTCGAACATGGCGTGGCTCGGAGACGTGTTCGTCCTCCCGGAGTACCGCGGCCGCGGCGTCGGCGTCGAGCTGGTGCGTGAGGCAGTGGAGTACGCCGAACACCGCGACCTCCAGTGGTACCTGGGCACGCGCGATGCACACGAGCTCTACGCGAAGTTCGGCTTCGAGCCGCCGAACGAGCGAACGATGGTTCGCCTCCCGCGAAAGACCTAGCGCACCTAGACGTCCTCCAGGTCGGAGGGCAGGTCGATGTCGCTAGGCGCCGGCCCATCCACGGCAACCTCCTCGACCCACTCGGGATGCGAGGCGATCAAGATGCGAGCTCCGACGTCGCCGTGCAGGTGGCCGGCCTCGGCGTAGATCTCTCGGGACAGCAGGGACGGCCCCGGCCCGTCGGTGTACATCGCCCGGACCACCTGCTTGCGTGTGGCGCCGAACCGCGAGACCAGTGAGCGGATCACGTCTGCCGTGACGCCCGGCTGATCGGACATCAGGATCACCGCCGCTTCGCTGTCGTCGTCGAGCATGTGCAGCGCGGCGGCGAGCGACGACGCTTGTCCTTCCCGGTAGGTCTTGTTCCAGACGATCCGTGCGTGGCCGGGGAGGCTCAGCGCCGACGCGACGTTGACGGCGTCGTGGCCGGTCACGATGACGATCTCGTCCACGCCGGCCTCGGCCAGCGCGTCGATCGCGTGTTGGGCGAGCGGCTTCCCGTCCACGACGACGAGCTGCTTCGTTCCTCCGAAGCGCGATCCGGTGCCGGCCGCGAGCACGACCCCCGAGATCACGGGACTACGACTTGGGCTTCAGCCCGAAGAGCTTGCGGAAGAAGTTAGCGATGATGGACCAGATCGCCGCGAGGCCGAGGCCGATCCCGCCGACCGGTTTGGCGACCACCGGGGGCTTGACGGGCGCCGCCACGGCCTTCGGGTCAGCCGCCGCCGCCTCTCCTTCGCGGGTGGTCTGCTCGGCCGTCATCGACGCCTCCAGGCAGTCGGCGAACGTCTGCGTGAGCTTCTTCGAGATCTCGGGGAGCAGCCCGCGAGAGAGCTGCGC
>CAZDXK010000434.1:0-1904 GCA_964509215.1 uncultured Actinomycetes bacterium
GGGCAGTGGGCTTCACCCGCTTCATGCAGTCCCTGCTGTTCGGCATCAGCCCGCTCGATCCGATCACGTTCACGGCGATGCCACTCGTGCTCGCGGCGGCTGCCGTGCTGGCCAGTTACCTGCCGGCACGCCGCGCGGTCGCGGTCGATCCGGCCGAGACGCTGAGAGCGGAATGAGGCGGTCGATCTGATGCCGATACGGCTATAGCTGGACCACATTCCTGGCGTCGACCGTGACGCTGCTGGCGGTCGGGTGCGCGTGCAGCGCCGTTCCAGGTCTCCCCGCATCTCGAGTCGATCCCATCCTCGCACTCAGGCAAGAGTAGAGGCGGCGCGGGCTGCTGTCTCAGTGCCGCGTCACAGTGGTTGACAAGAATTAGATATTTAGCTAAATATAGAAACCATGAACTGCGTGTTCAAGGCGCTGTCGGATCCGACCCGCCGCCGCGTCCTGCAACTGCTGCGGGAACGGCCGTTGTCGGCGGGGGAGTTGTCGGAGCACTTTGCGGTGTCGAAGCCGACCATGTCGGCCCATTTCTCCGTGCTCCAGGAAGCCGGCCTCATCGAGGCGGAGAAGAGCGGCAGAACGATCTTCTATCGTCTGAAGATGTCCGTCCTCGAGGATGCGCTTCTCAGCTTTGCCCAGACGCTGGGATGGGAGATGAAGACACCGGGCGGGGCGCGCCGCACGACCGGCAACAACGCGCAGAAGCGGCGACTGCTCAAAGGGGAGGCGTAACGTGGCAAGCAAGCCGATCTCGTACTACCTGGCGCCGGCATTGCTGGTGCTCAGCATCGCACTCGCAGCCGGGAACTGGTATCTTCAGCCCGAGCGGGCGATGGCCTGGGGAACGGCGGTGCTCCTGCTCGGCGGCATGTCCGTCGCGTTCCTCCTCGTCTCTCGTCGTTCGAGCGACGAAGGCGCTCTGCGGCATGCCGGCGATGCCATCAGGAGCGCGATCGTGTTCGCGGGACTGATCATGGCGATCTCGCTGGCCGCGAAGCTCGCGACAACGCTCGGCGTAGTCGACGATCCCGACCTCTCGCGACGCACGACGATGGTCATGCTGGCCGCCTTCTTCGTGTTCACCGGGAACGCGCTGCCCAAGACGCTCACGCCGCTGTCGGCGCTGCAGTGCAATGGGGCGAAGACACAAGCCTTTCAACGGTTCGCCGGCTGGACGTGGGTGCTGACGGGCCTCGCGTTCGCGATCGCCTGGCTGGTGCTGCCGCTCGACCTGGCGAAGCCCGTATCCGCCGTAATCCTCACGAGCGGTATGCTCCTCGTAATGGCGCAGATCCTCCGGTTGCGCAGGACGCCTCAGATCCGCTGAACGTCCATGCCCACGGCGATCGCCGCGTCGATCTGTCGCGCGTCGGCGCTGATGAAGGTCAGGCTTGCTTCTGAGACGCGCGTCGCAAACAGCCGCGCCGATGCGACATGTATGGCGTCGAGGGTCCGAAGGGGATGTACCGCGACGAGCGCCTCCGCATCCGCCAGAACGTCCTTGCCGACCTCGACAAGCGTCCAGAATGAACGGTCCGTTGCGAGGCGCTTCAGGATTGCCAGCACAGGCGTCGCCTCCAGGGTCCCATCCGCGACGCGTCGCCGAATCGCACTGCGTAGCTCGACCGGCGCCACCGCCGACGCGACACAGTTGTGGAGTCGCATGAGGCGCAGGACCTCGCGCCGGCCGGGTTCATCGACGTAGCGTTTGACCAGCGCGCTGCTGTCGAAGTACGCCCAGGTGCGACTAGGCGCGGTCTTCGCGGTCATCGATGATCGTTTCGGAGACTGGCGCGCCCTTGACCTTCGCCGGACGCCAGCGAGGAGTCGGCATCGGTCCCTTTCGAGGGGCAAGCGTGATTAGGCCTTCGTCCGCCATCGCCTGAATCGCGGCATCC
>CAZDXK010000435.1:0-1894 GCA_964509215.1 uncultured Actinomycetes bacterium
TAGCGTTGTGACCAGGCGTTCCCACCTACCCGTTAGGGACCGATGAAGAGCTCACAGCGCATCCCAGGGCTCCGGACATCCGCGGATCCGCTCGAGGGCGGTACGCGGCTTCCGCATGCCGTCTCACGGCGAGGCCGGGTCCGCGGCGAGAGCGGCGCCGCGGCCGTGGAGTTCGCCATCGTCGCCTCTCTCTTCTTCATGCTGGTCTTCGGGATCATCGACTTCGGGTTCGCGTTCCACTCATGGAACAACGCCGCGAACGCTGCACGTGAGGGTGCTCGCAAGGCGGCCGTGAGTGCGGATGTCGCGGTCATCACCCAGCGGGTCCGCGATGCCGCGACGACCCTCGATCAGTCGAAGCTGACGATCTCAGTGCTCTGCAGCCGCAACAACGCGGCGTTCGCGGCGTGTCCCGCCGGTCCCAGCTGGCTCGAGGGAGACGTCGTCCGCGTCGTCGTGGACTACGGCTACGACATGATCACGCCGGTCGGTTCCTTCGTTCCGGGTCTTGGTTCCACGATGGATCTCCACTCGCAGTCGGAGTCGAGGTTCGAGGGGCAATGAGACGACCGCCCCGAGAAGGGAGCAGCGTCAGGGAACGGCTGAAGGAGGATCGCGGCGCCGTCGCCGTCCTGGCCGCGCTCACCATCGTGATCCTCTTCGCGGCTGTGGCGTTCGTGATCGACATCAGCCGGCTGTACCACGAGCGTCAGGTGCTGCAGAACGCCGTGGACTTCGGCGCGCTCGCCGGCGCCCAGGACCTTCCGGTCCAGGGATCCGCGCAGGCTGCCGTCGCCAGCCAGATCGCGCTCACCGTGGCCACCGCGAACGCGCCGCAGGTCACGGCGGCCAATCTCACCATCACGTACCAATGCGTCGTCGGTGACCGCAACGGCGACGGCATCCCCGATCCCGAGGACATCCCGTTCGTCTGCGGCCCGACGGGGACCTGGACGTCGGGATGGACCCCCAAAGGCAGCCGGATGATCCACGACTGCTTCCCGTCCTCGGGTGACAAGTGCAACACGATCAGGCTCACGACCAGCAACACGATCCCCTACTACTTCGCGCCGGTGATCGGCATCAACACGGGCTCCACGGGTGCCGTGAACGCGGCGTCATGCAAGGGCGCGTGCGGTGCGGCCTCGAGTCCCCTGGACGTGGTGATGGTCCTCGACCGAACAGGGAGTATGACGTCTGCCGACGTCGCTAACGTGAAGAACGCCGCGCTGTCGGTCCTCGACTTCTACGAGGACGACCAACAGTGGATCGGGATGGTGTCGCTGCCCTACGGCCAGCCGTCGAACAAGTGCATCGCCTATGGTGACCGCCGCACGGCGTCGCAAGGCAACCCGAACCCACCGCCGACCTACCAGGTCTACCCGAACTCCAGTGCCTCGACCTGGCAGAACGCAGCTCTCAGCAAGAACTACAAGAATCTTGACGGCACGATCAACACGTCGGATCCGCTCTATCAGCAGATCAACTGTCTGCAGCGGGCGCCGGACTACGTCTGGGCCACGTCGCAGGGCGGGTCGCCCAGCGGGAACCACACGAACCTGGGCGACCCCCTCGACGCCGCCCGCGCCATGCTCGCCGCCCAGGGCAGGGCGACGGTCCCCGACGTCATCATCTTCATGACGGACGGCCAGGCGAACCAGCCCAGCTCGATGCAGCCGTGCGCCTACTTCAACAATAAGGCCACCATCGCGAAGAACGCGGGTCAGACGATCTTCACGATCGCGTACGGGTTGGACAGCCCGCCTGTGAACTGCGCGAGCAGCGACGGGCCTCCATTCAACGGCAGGCCGGCCACCACGAACCTCGCATCCGCGGCGACCGCCTCGACAGACGACGTGCCGGGCGGCTGTGGTCCGAACGAGAACAAGGACGG
>CAZDXK010000436.1:0-1882 GCA_964509215.1 uncultured Actinomycetes bacterium
GCTTGCGGATGGGCTCCTTCCCGCTCGCGTCCAGCGCGCCGAGCGTGTTGCCGTGGTACGAGCTCCGCCGCGCGATGACGGTCGTTCGAACGTCGTCGCCGCGAGCCAGGTGGTAGGCGCGCGCCATCTTGATCGCGGTCTCGACCGCCTCGCTCCCGCCCGAGACCGGGTAGATGCGCGGGTCGTCGAGCGGAAGGTGCGGCGCGAGCTCGTCCGCGTATCGCTCGAGCGCCTCCGTCGTGAACATCGTTCCGTGGACGTACTGGGTCGCGCGCAGCTGCTCGGTCGCCGCATCGATCAGCGTGCGATCCCCGTGACCCACGCCGACGACGACCGCGCCTCCTGCTCCGTCCAGGTAGCGCTTGCCGTCCGCGTCGACCACCCATGCGCCCTCGGCCGAGACGGCCGTGGGGAGCGTCCGGTTCAGGATCCGCGGGAACACGTGGCTCACCGAACGTCCCCCGGAGGCGGCTTCGGCGGGGACGGCTTCCTCGGGAGACGGCCGTCGAAGCCGTGGAAGACCTCGCGGAGCCGCTCGGCTCGCGCCTTTCGACGGGCTCGGATCTCCTTGGCCCAGTCGGGCTCCGGCTCCTTCATCTCCGCCGGGTCGGCCCACGGTGAGGGCTCTGGTCCTGGATCGTGCTCCGGCATGGTAGACACGGTACCGCCCGGAGCTACCCGGTGTGGACGCCCATCGGGTCGAGCTCCTCGCGTATGAAGCGGAGCTCCTCGGTGGTCGGCGGAGGCGTCTCGCCCAGATCGGCGGCGACCTTCGGCTCCCATCCCATGTTGTCGCGGACCTGTTCCAGCGTGACGCCCGGGTGGAGCGTTGTGAGGGTCATCTCGCCCGTGGCCTCGTCGAACGTGTACGTGCCCAGGTCGGTCACCACGCTCGTGGGTCCGCTGCCCCACCAACCGCGCGCGGCGTCATGCACCGGGTCTCCGGAGTGCCCCGGCGAGGTCCGGAAGTCGATCGTGTCGACGAACGATCGCGTCCCCTGCCGCATGATGACCATGACCCGCCGCGCGTTGATCGCGATCTCGCACGCGCCCCCGGAGCCCGGCAAACGGACCTTCGGCTTGGCGTAGTCGCCGATGACCGTGGTGTTGATGTTGCCGAAGCGATCGATCTGGGCCGCCCCCAGGAATGCCACGTCGATCAGGCCGGCCTGCAGGTAATACGCGAACAGCTCGAACATCGAAGTCACGGCGGTCGCACCGGTGACGAGCGTCGGGTCGCCGATCGACAGCGGCAGTCGCTCGGGCCGGGCGCCGAACACGCCGGACTCGTACACGAGCTGCAGGTCAGGCGAGACGGTTCGCTGCGCCAGGTTGCAGACGAAGTTCGGCAGACCCACGCCGACGAAGCAGTTGCGGACCGCATCGAGCTGTCGCGAGCTCGCCGCGATCATGATCTCGGACTTCGAGTAGCCGAGGTCGCCGAGCGCTGCGTCCGTCACGCGTACCGTCCGTAGTCGACCTCGCCGGACATGGCCGGTGCGGGACGCAGCGAATCCCAGAGCTGCGCGCCCATCTTCTCGACGTACTCGGCGTGGTTCGCCAGGCCGTAGACCCACTCGTCGAGCCACGCCTTGAGCGAGGCGCCGTCGCGCGCGATCTCGTCCCACGCGAGGTAGAACGCGTTGTCGCGGTCGTAGTACCCCTGCGTGAACGACGGATGACACGCGAACGGCTCCTCCACCACCGCGTCGACGATCACGCCGGGGATCACCGTGCGGTTCGGGTCGGCGCGGATCACCGACTCCTCGACTATCTCTTCGCAGACGACGATCACGCGTTCGGCCGCGAACGCGGCCTCCTTCTGGCAGCCGAGCAGCCCCCAGATCTGCGCGTCGCCGCTCGCGTCGGCGCGTTGCGCGTG
>CAZDXK010000437.1:0-1868 GCA_964509215.1 uncultured Actinomycetes bacterium
CCCCCTCGCCGTGTCGGCCGGACTCGAAATGCTGGAGGCGGGCGGCACCGCGGCTGACGCCGCTGTTGCCGCCGCCGCCGCCCTCTGCGTCGTCGACCCCCGCTCCACCGGGATCGGAGGCGATGCCTTCGCCCTCTACTGGTCACGGGACGAGCCACGTCCGGCAGGCCTCGCCGCCGCAGGTCCGGCACCTTTAGGGATGACCGTCGGCGCGCTCAGGAACGCGGGCTACGAGCGGATGCCGACCGCCGGGCCGTGGAGCGTGACGGTGCCGGGTGCCGTGGCCGGCTGGTGGACGCTGCTCGACCGGTTCGGATCGCTTCCGCGAGACCGTGTCCTCGGGCCGGCCATCCGGCATGCCGAGGAGGGGTTCGCCGTGACCCCGATCGTCGCCCAGGAATGGGGCGCGACCGTGGACAAGCTCCGGCGCGATCCCGTCGCCGGCGAGACGTTCCTCCCTGGGGGGAGAAGCCCGGAGGCGGGTGAGCGTTTCGCGAATCCCGACCTCGCGCGTGTCCTGCGGACGATCGCCGCGGAAGGACCCGATGCCTTCTATCGCGGGCAGACGGCATCGCGGATCGGTGCCGCGGTCGAGGCCGCCGGCGGCCCGCTCCGTGCCGAAGATCTCACATCCTGGGACGGACCCGAGTGGGTGGAGCCGATCCGCGCCCCATTCGGAGGGGTGGACGTCTACGAGCTGCCTCCGCCGGGACAGGGCATCGTGGTGCTCGAGGCCCTCGGGATCTACGGGGGTCTGGCTCCCGAAACGTTGGTCGACCGTGAGCATGCGGCGATCGAGTCCGTGAAGCTGGCGTTCGCCGACGCGCGGGCCTACGTCACCGACCCGTCGGTGCATGCGGTGCCCGTCGATCGACTCCTATCCCAGGCCTTCCTCAACGACCGCCGGGCACTGGTGGACATGTTGCGCGCGGGCGACGCTCCGCCCGGCCGGGCCACCGACACGGTGTTCGTCGCGGCGGCGGACAGCGACGGCAACGCGTGCTCGTTCATCCAGAGCCTGTACGAGGGGTTCGGCTCCGGTGTGGGCGTGCCCGAGACGGGCATCGTGCTGCACAACCGTGGCTCCGGGTTCGTGATGGATGACGACCATCCGAACCGTCCCGAACCCGGAAAGCGCCCGTACCACACGATCATCCCCGCGATGCTCGGCAGGGATGGAGCGTTCGTCGGAGCCCTCGGCGTGGTGGGAGGCTTCCAGCAACCGCAGGCTCAGCTTCAGGTCCTCCGAGCGTTGTTCGAGGAGGGCCTCGCTCCCCAGGCGGCGCTGGATCGCCCTCGCTTCCGCTCCCTCGGCGGACGTCGCGTCGGTTTCGAGCCGTCATTCGATCAGGAGCTCGTTCACGCGCTCGCTGGCCGCGGCCACGAGGTGAGCGAGCTCTCTCGGTTCGAGGCCGGCGGTGCGCAGCTCATCCTCCTCGAAGACGATCGTTACGTCGGCGCCTCCGATCGCCGCAAAGACGGGTACGTCGGTGTCTGCTGACGTGCGAGTCGCCCTGTTCGGCGTCGGCGGGGTGGGGCGTGCCTTCCTCGAGCTGATCGAAATACGGGCAACCCCCGTCGTCATGGTGTGCGCAGCCGACTCGCGTGGCGCCGCGCTCGGCGAGCTGTCGGCGGCAGACGTTGCGCGCTGGAAGGCGGCCGGAGCGCCGGATCGTGTCGTCGGCTCGACGCCGGGGGAGCTCGTCGCACGTACGAGGCCTGACGTCGTCGTGGACCTCACGAGCTGCGACTTCGAGACGGCCGAGCCCTCGCTCGCCATCCTTCGCGCTGGACTCGACGCCGGCCTCCCGGTCGTGACGGCGAACAAGTCGCCCCTCGCTCGACACGGGGCCGAGCTGCGTGCCCGC
>CAZDXK010000438.1:0-1857 GCA_964509215.1 uncultured Actinomycetes bacterium
TCGGCGTCACTCCCGAATACTGCGCGTTCGCAGAGGAGCTGCAGATCAAGATCGCGCAGGGATCCAAGCCCGGCGAGGGCGGCCAGCTGCCGGGGCACAAGGTGACGGACGAGATCGCCCGGCTCCGACATACCCAGCCGGCCGTCGCGCTGATCAGCCCCGCGCCGCATCACGACATCTACTCGATCGAGGATCTGGCGCAGCTCGTGTTCGATCTGAAGCAGGTGAATCCCGATGCGGCGATCTCGGTGAAGCTCGTCGCTGAGGAAGGGGTCGGCGCGGTGGCCTTGGGCGTCGTGAAGGCGCTCGCCGACGTGGTTCACATCGCCGGCGCCGACGGCGGGACGGGTGCCTCGCCGCTCTCGTCGATCAAGAACGCGGGGTTGCCGTGGGAGCTGGGGCTGGTCGAGGCGCAGCGCGAGATGGCCGAGAGCGGCCTGCGATCACGGGTCCGCCTCCGAGTGGACGGGGGACTGAAGACCGGCCGGGACGTGATGGTCGCCGCGCTGCTCGGCGCCGACGAGTACTCGTTCGGCACCGCCGCGCTCCTCGCGGAAGGCTGCCTCATGGTGCGTACGTGTCACCTGGACACCTGCCCGGTCGGCATCGCCACCCAACGGCCCGAGCTGCGCGCGAAGTTCGCCGGGACGCCAGAGATGGTCGCGGCGTTCATGACGGCGGTGGCGGAGGAGGTCCGCGGCTTGCTCGCATGCTTGGGGTTCCGAACGCTCGATGAGGTCATCGGTCGCGCCGACCTGCTGCGCGTGCGCAGGTTGGACGCGCTCGCAGATCGTTTGGACGTGGCGCCGCTGCTCCGGCGTCCGCGAGGGGAGCGACGTTCCGTCGTCACCGACGCGATCGTTCGCCCCACGTCCCCCCTCGGTGACCGTCTGTTCGACGAGGCCTGGCCGGCCGTCCGCGACGGAGGCAGGGCCGAGCTCGATCTCCCGATCGCCAACGTGGATCGTGCCGTGGGGGCTCGGCTGGGCGGAGCGATCGGCAAGGCGTTCGGCACGGTGGCGCCACCCGGATCCGCGCTCGTGCGCTTCCGAGGCGCGGCGGGGCAGTCGTTCGGAGCCTTCCTGGCGGACGGTATCGAGCTGCAACTGACGGGGGAAGCCAACGACTACGTCGGCAAGGGGATGGGAGGCGGCCGCATCGTGATCGCCGCACCCCCGGACGATGCCGGAGACCCGTGGCTCGCCGGAAACACGGTGCTGTACGGCGCGACGGGCGGGGAGCTGTTCGTTGCCGGCCGAGCCGGTGAGCGGTTCGCGGTCCGCAACTCGGGAGCGCTCACCGTGGTCGAAGGCGTGGGCGACCACGCGTGCGAGTACATGACCGGGGGCACCGTCGTCGTTCTCGGCCCGGTGGGAAGGAACCTCGCCGCGGGCATGACCGGAGGAGAGCTCTTCGTCCACGACCCGGATGGCGGCGTGCCGATGCGACTCAATCCGGAGCTGGTCGAGGCAAGGACGGTCTCGACCGAGGCCCTCGAGCGTCTCCGGCGGCTGGTTGCGAAGCACTGCGAACTCACCGGGTCGGCCCGGGCAGCGGCCCTCCTCGCTGCGTGGGAGGCGCATTCGACGGAGATGCTCCACGTGCTGCCGCGGCCCGACCTCGCGGCGATCGTCCGGATCCAGGAGGGGACCAGGATCGCCACCCAGGTTCCCGACTCCGCGCCTCGTCCGGTCCCTTCCGTCAGAACCCCGTAGACGACGAGCTCGGGAGCGCTAGCGCCCTGCACCTTCGATCGCGGAGACCAGCTCGCGGCAGAAGTCGGGGATGTCGTCGACCACGCGGCCCCACACGATGTTCCCATCTCGGAACGCGGGCTCGTCCACCCAGACGGCGCCG
>CAZDXK010000439.1:0-1856 GCA_964509215.1 uncultured Actinomycetes bacterium
CCACGGACGCGCCGCTCCTTCCCCATCAGCTCCGTCGCCTCGCGCAGCGAGCCGGCATGGGTCTCGCTCGCACCGGTTCGACGGCCTCCAATGGTTCTGGGGAGCAGATGCTCGTGTTCTCGACGGCCAACCGGATCCCGGTCCGGACGGCGGACCCGGTCGTTGACGTTCGCGCGGTCGCGGACGCGCGGCCCGGAGACCCCTGGCTCCTTGGCGAGCTGTTCGCCGCGACGATCGAAGCCACCGACGAGGCGGTCGTGAACGCGCTCCTCGCGGCCGAGACCACGGTCGGACGAGACGGCAACACGCTCTACGCCATACCGGTCGACCGTGTGCTCCCCCTGATGGAGCGGGTGGGCCGGCTCGCGACGCGCTGAACCAGCCGTGTTTTCTGGCCGTGCTACGGCCGGTCGAACCGCAACGGATCGAACGGTGCCGGATCGAACGGCGGTGAACCACCGAGGACGATCGACGTCACCAACTTCGCCGTTCCCGCGCCGAGGATGACGCCCTCCGAGCCGTGCCCGGTCGCGACCACCAGGCCGTCGCGGACGCGCCCCACCACCGGTCGCTCGTCGGGCGTGACCGGTCGAAGGCCCCACCAGGTTGACAGGACCCGGGCCTCCGCGAGCGAGGGGACGAGCCTGATCGCAGCGGCGAGCTGTCGCCGGGGCACGCTCGGATCCTCGGGCTCGGGCGTGATCCACGCCTGACGCGACGATCCCACGAGGACGGTGCCGTCCGGGTGGAGATGGAGCAGCGCGCCGACCTCGGCCTGCGGCATCCCCTCCGTCGCAACGCGGGCGGCGGACGGTTGCTCGACGGCCGCGAGTCGTTCGGGCGCGTCCCGCCACCCCGCGTGTTCGATCAGATGGCGGAGCGGTTCTCTCGATGGCGAAACCCGGACGATCCACCCGCGGGCTCCGCCCACCCGCATCCGGATCCCGATCGGATCCAGCAGCGACGTGGTCCACGGTCCGGCCGCGACGACGACGGTATCCGCGTGGAGCGGTCCGTCGTCGGTCACGACCCCGCGGACGACGTCGCCGTCCTCGATCAACGCACGCACGCGGAGGTGATGCCGGATCTCTGCGCCTGCCGTCTTGGCGGCGAGCGCCAAGGCCACGGTCAGCGCCGCCGGATCCAGCCGGTGCCCTTGATCCAGGAGCCAGCCGGCTACCGCGTCGGGTGTGACGGCGGGTTCGGACTCGCGAAGCTCCGCGGCGTCGAGCGGTCGGATCGCCACGCCCTGCGCCGCCGCCGCCGACAACGCGGGCTGTGCTCGTTGCACGTCCTCGCTCTCGAGCGCCACCAACAGGTGGCCGACGGGCTCCCGGTCGATCCAGACGGGGAGTTCCGCCGCTTCCGCGACGTCGAGATACTCGGGGAGGGAGGTGCGCGCCATCGGTTCGAGGACCGGATCCTCCGGGAGCACGAACCATCCCTGGTTCCTGCCCGAGGCGCCTACCGCGAGCTCGTCTCGTTCGATCAACGTGACGCTCGCTCCCGCGCGCGCCAACTCGTACGCACACGCGGCGCCGATGATCCCGCCACCCACGATCGCGACGTCCGGCACCGGCGCAGACTAGCGCGCTACCCGGCGGCCGGGCGCCGCCTGCCATCGGGACTTCGGCTCTGCAGCCTCCATCTTCTAGAATCGTCGGCGGAGACGTGGCTGAGTGGCCGAAAGCAGCCGCCTGCTAAGCGGTTAGGGGCTTCATCGTCCCTCGCGCGTTCGAATCGCGCCGTCTCCGCCGTCGGATGTCGCCCGGCTGGTCCGGTGAGGCTACGCCTCCCGCTGCCTATCCGCCCGAGTCGAGTCTGTAACGCTTCGGGTTCATCACGTCGACCCCGAG
>CAZDXK010000440.1:0-1854 GCA_964509215.1 uncultured Actinomycetes bacterium
ACCCCCGGACCGGAAGGATCGTCTGATGACCACTGCCACGTTCGTCACGAACAAGGGCTCGTTCACCGTCACGCTGATGCCCGAGCACGCGCCGAAGACCGTCGCGAACTTCGTCGAGCTCGCGACCGGCGCTCGCGAGTGGACCGGCAAGGGCGGCGCGAAGAAGAGCGAGGCGCTCTACCCGGGCACGATCTTCCACCGCGTGATCGACGGGTTCATGATCCAGGGCGGCGACCCCGAGGGCACCGGCCGCGGCGGTCCGGGGTACACGTTCGAGGACGAGGTCCCTTCCGGCGGCCCGACGTTCAACCAGGTCGGACGCCTGGCCATGGCGAACTCAGGCCCGGGGACGAACGGCTCGCAGTTCTTCGTGACGGTCGGCGAGACGCCGTGGCTGAACGGCAAGCACACGATCTTCGGGCAGGTGACCGACGGCTACGACGTCGTGGAGACCATCGCGAAGCTTCCGGTGGGTGCACAGGACAAGCCCGTCGATGACATCGTGATCGAGCGGATCGACATCGCCGAGTAGTCGTGAGGGCGATCCTCTGCTACGGCGACTCGAACACGTGGGGGTACGAGGCCTCCACGCAGGAACGCCTCGGGCGCTGGGACCGGTGGCCGGGCGTGATGCAACGTGAGCTCGGCGGCGACGTCCACGTGATCGAGGAAGGACAGAACGGTCGCACGACCGTCTTCGACGTACCGTTCGAGCCGAACCGTAACGGAGTCACACATCTCCCCGTATCGCTCGAGACCCATCATCCGCTCGACGCCGTGGTCATCGACCTCGGGACGAACGACCTGTTCCTGCCCGGCGTGAATGCGTACCACGCGGCCCACGGCGCGTTGAAGCTCGCCGAAACGGTCCTCTCGAGCGATGCGGGCCCGGGGGGCAAAGCGCCGGCGGTGCTGGTGGTCGTGCCTCCCCCGTTCGCACCGCTCACCGGGTGGGACGCGAACGAGTCTCCCCACGCCGAGCGGGAGTCGCAGCGGCTGAGCCACGCATACCGGGATGCCGCCGCCGAGTACGCGGAGGAGGATCAGCTCGACATCCCGCTGCTGGACCTCCGTGACCACGTCACGTCCAGTCCCTTCGACGGCGTCCATTTCGAGGCCGACGGTCACCGGGCGATCGGCCTGGCGATCGCCGCCGAGCTGCGCGAGCTTCTCAACCTCGGCTAGCCGCCGGCGCGGGTCGGTCCAACCGATAGACGTGATGCAGGAGCGGTTGCTCCATCCCCCACATCACATCCTTCCAAACGGTCATCCCGAGGTTCTCGGCCACGCCGCGCGATGGGGTGTTCTCCGGCAGGATCAACGAGATGACGTGATCCACGTCGAGGGTGGAGAAGACCCAGTCACGGCAGGCGGCCGCGGCCTCGGTGGCGATCCCCTGTCGCGCACGTGCCGGTGTGATGGACCATCCCAGCTCCACCTCGTCCACGTCGTCGACGTGTTGGAGGTGCGGACCGACGTTGCCGAGGAACTCGTCCGTCGCGCGATCCTCGACGGCCAGCAGGGCGAACCCGACCTCCTCGTACCGCGCCTGCATCCGACGGATCCAGTCGCGGGACTCCTCCATGCTGAAGGGATGCGGATAGAACCGCATGTGGTGCGGATCGGACTGGATCGCGTTGAGCGCGTCGGCGTCGGCCATCTTCAGCGGGCGCAACCGCAGGCGGGCGGTCTCGAGCGTTGGTGGTCGGATCGACGACATCGCAGGATGGTCGCACATGCCCTCACGCCCTCGGGACTATCGCGCGCCGTCCGCGTTCTTGCATACTCCATCTCTGCCGCCAGGAGGAGTCATGAACCGATGAGCGAACGCGCGAACGTCTTGGTCACCCGGCC
>CAZDXK010000441.1:0-1851 GCA_964509215.1 uncultured Actinomycetes bacterium
TGTCGGGCCGCATTGATGAATCTGATGTATCACGTATACAACGGGTTCTCGTTCGCCCTTGGCGCCGCGCTCTTCTATACCGATCGCGGAGTCGTAATGCAGGGGCCGCCTGTCACCTCCGAGTCATCCGATCGCGTGGCGATGAGATGAAGGTCCTGCTGGTCAACGACTACGCCAGCGATACGGGGGGCGCCGAGCTCCACATGCGAAGCTTGCGATCGCAGCTGCACGCTCGCGGACACGATGCGCGGTTGTTCAGCAGCACCGCGCTGCTCCGGCCGGGTGACGATCCGCCGGACTACGCGTGCTTCGGCACAACATCCAGATTCAGGACGCTGCTGCAGACGGCGAATCCATGGGCCAGCGGCCGTTTGAGCGACGTGATCGACGAGTTCAAGCCCGACCTCGTGCACGTGATGATGTTTCTGACGCAGCTGTCGCCGCTAATCCTCCCGGTGCTCCGTCGCGTTCCCACCATTCTCAACGTTGTCTGGCATCGGCCCGTCTGCCCGACCGGAACGAAAATGCTTCCGGACGGTTCGCCGTGCGCGTCGAGTTGGGGAGTCGCGTGCTACAAGAATTCATGCCTGCCGGCGCGCGACTGGGCGCCGCTGATGGTGCAGATGCGGATGTTCCGCCAATGGCGTGGTGCGATCGATATGTTCGTCGCCAACAGTCACGCCACGCGGTGTGAGCTTGCCAGGGACGGCGTCGATTACGTGGAAGTGCTCCATCCAGGCACGGCCGTCGTGGGCGCGCGGCCACCGTTGGGCGAGGCGCCGAGGGCTGGCTTTGTCGGGCGGCTTGTCCCCGAGAAGGGCGTCGACGTCCTCATCGAGGCATTTGCGCGCGTCGTCAGGGATTTGCCGCAGGCGAGGCTTGTGATCGTCGGCGAGGGACCGGAGCGGCCGCGGTTAGAGCGACTGATCGAGTCCTCGAACCTGAGCGGCCGCGTGACTATGAAAGGGCGTCTTTCGCGCCCAGCAGCAGAGCGCGCGATGGAGGAGTGCTGGGTGCAGGTGGCGCCTTCGCGCTGGGCCGAGCCTTTCGGACTCGTCGCCATCGAAGCGCAAATGCGGGGCACGGCTGTCGTCGCAAGCCAGAGCGGCGGCTTCTGTGAGACGGTGGACGACGGACGCAGCGGAGTACTTGTACCTCCGGGGGATGTCGGCGCCTTGTCCGATGCACTGCTTCAGTTGCTGGGTCAGCGCGAGCGGGCAGAAGCAATGGGATGCGCCGGCCGCGAACGCGCGCTGCGATTGTTCACAGAGTCGGCCACGATGGATCGCCTGCTGGGATTGTACGAGAAGGTTCTGGGCGCCCGGATGCATGCGGTGGCCTAGCACGGCGAACGTGTCAGACTTTTCAGTCGTCATCCCTACCTACCGTCGACCGGATCGGCTACGTTCGTGCCTCGAAGGATTCTCGCACCTCAACTATCCGCGGCATCGATTCGAAATCATCGTCGTTGACGATGGAAGCCCCGAAAGTCCAGAGGGCGTCATTTTGCAATGGCGCGATCACTTGGACCTGAAGTTCATCTGCCAAGCGAATGCCGGGCCAGCGGCGGCGCGGAATCACGGCGCCCAGCGCGCCAGATTCGCCTGCCTCGCATTTATCGATGACGATTGCGTGCCTCACCCCGACTGGCTCGAAAGCCTGCGAACGGCATTCGCCGCCGCGCCCGATCATTTGATAGGCGGACACACGATCAACGCCTTGCCGCAGAATCCGTTCTCATCGGCAAGCCAGGAGCTCGTGGATTACCTGTGCGGCTACTTCGACGGCCGAGACGGCCGCACGCGTCTTTTCACATCGAACAACATGGCGGTGCGCGCGGATCATTTCCAC
>CAZDXK010000442.1:0-1836 GCA_964509215.1 uncultured Actinomycetes bacterium
CCCCCGCCACGAGCGCGGCGAGCAACCGATCGCACAGGTCGCCGTGGGTATCGGTGAACCCCCGGGCGAGCTCGGCCACCACTGCCTCGCCGGCCAGGATGTTGCCCTGCGCGGCGAAGCCGTTCCCGGTAACGCCGCCGGCCCACTCCATGCACTTCGAGCCGGTGAACGTGGCCGCGCGGCCTGATCCGTCGACGAACCCCACCTGGCGATCTTCCCGGCCGTCGTCGGCCGACAGAAGCCGATCGAGCGCCTCCGGCGCCTCGACACCGTCTCCCATCAGCGCCAGGCCTTCCGGACCGAACGATGTGTTCGCCCAGGACTGCGTCGCAACGGCTCCCGCTCCGGCGCGCGCCCAAGGAACCACGGCACCGACGCACGGGAACTTCGAGGCGACCGCGATGCCCCAGTCCCCGGCCTCCACGTCGGCGGCCACGATCGAGAACGTCATCCCTCGCTCACCTCCGTCGCACCAGCTGGAACGCCGTCTGGTAGTCGGCCAGATGCTCCAACATGAGGCCGGCCCCGATCACGACCGTCTCGAGCGGCCGCTCGGTCGAGTGGACAGCCACCTCGCACTCCTGCGCCAAGAGCATGTCCAGCCCGCGCAGCATGCTCCCTCCCCCCGTCAGGAACATCCCGGTCTCCAGGATGTCGTGCGTCAACTCTGGAGGCGCCTCGGCCAAGCACAGGCGGGCCGTGTCGGCGATCGAACGAACCGAGGTCGACATCGCCTGGCGGATCTCGTCCTCGGTCACCTTCACCTCGACCGTGTTGCCCCCGGCGAGCTCGCGTCCGGTGACGACTGCGGCCGTTCCCGTCGAGCTTGGGAACGCCGAACCGATCGCGATCTTGATCTCCTCGGCCGCTGTCTCACCGATCGCCACGCCGTACCGCTCGCGTATGTGCTCCTGGATCGCGGCGTCAAGGTCGAAACCGCCGAGCGCGACGGAGCGTCCGCTCACGACACCGCCCATGGATACGACCGCCATCTCGGAACGCCCGCCGCCGATGTCGACGATCAGGTTGCCGATCGGTTCGTGGATCGGCAAGCCGGCGCCGATCGCGGCCGCGAGCGGCTCCTCGACCAGCGTCACGTTGCGCCCGCCGCCTGCGAACCGGACGGCCTCTTCGATCGCGCGCTTCTCCACCTCCGAGCTCATCGACGGGACGGCGACCAGCACCCGGGGCTTGGGGAAGCGCGTGGAGATCGAGCGCTTCACCACGACCTCGAGCATCCGTTGCGTGATATCGAACTCGGTCATCGCCCCCGCGCGGAGCGGCCGTACCGCGACGACGCTGCCTGAGTCGCCGCCGATCAGATCCCACACCTCGTCGCCCATCGCGAGGACCTCGCCCGTGCCGCCGTGCAGCGCGACGACCGTCGGTTGATCGAACACGATGCCGTCGCCCTGCCGGTATACCAGCGTGTTCGCTGAGCCGAGATCGATGGCGAGATCCCGTCCCATCAGCTACCCATCACCCAGTGCGCGTCGCCGGAGACGAGCGCCTCTTTCTTCCAGATCGGGACGTCGTGCTTCAGACGCTCGATGCCGTGACGACAAGCCTCGAACGCATCGCTTCGGTGCGGCGCCGAACACGCGATCACGACGCTCGCTTCGCCGACCGCCAGCTCGCCGGTCCGATGCAGGATGGCGACCTTGAGGACCGGCCATCTCTCGAAGAGCTCGCCGGCGATCTCGTTGAGGCGCTTCACCGCCAGCTCGTCCCATGCCTCGTACCGCAGACCGGTCACGGCCCCGGCCTTCGAGTGGTCGCGAACGGTTCCGACGAACACGCACGTGCCGCCCGCGCCGTCGTCGGCGACCGAGGCCA
>CAZDXK010000443.1:0-1834 GCA_964509215.1 uncultured Actinomycetes bacterium
CCTCGAGCGCGGTGACGCCGAGCTCCCGCCGGGAGAACGCCGTATAGATGCTCGGCAGGTATGTGATCAGGAGCGCCAGCAGGAACAACCCGATCGCCGCCTCGATGAACGCCAGTGAGACGCCCGCCAGCGAACCGGGGCGGCTGAGGCCGAGCGTGAGCAATGCGGATCCACTCTCGTCGAACGCCTCGCGCATCGGCAGGTTCTCGACGCCCCAGAACACGAGCGTGAATCCCGCGAGCGTCAGGGTCAGCCATGCCGCGAGGGTTGCAACCAGGCCGAGCGGGGAGTACCACGCAAGCCGCCGGTCCCGCTTCGCGAGCGACATCGACGGACGGGCGAACACGCCGAAGACGCGCCTCACGACCAGGAAGACGCAGCGCGTGACGATCGACGCCGAGGCCCGTGGGAGCACGACGGTCTTGATCGCCGAGGCGAGCGCGGCGACGACGAGCGATGCGCCGACCGCGACCGCGACGACCCGCAGCACCATGTCCACGCGGCTCATCCTGCCAGAAGGACCCAGGGTCGTTGCGGTTCGGGCCCCTGGAGCCGCGCGGGTACACTCCCGGTCCCGACCTCGCATCGAAGGAGCCCGCACGCATGTTGAAGCACGCCCTCGTCGCCGGTCTGGGTCTCGCGTTGCTGGGATCGCAAGCTGTGTTGGCGTTACCGGCCCGAGCTGCAACCGTCACGCCCAACGTCAACGTCAACGTCACCCAGCTCGGCGGGAACCAGTCGGAAGCGGCGATCGCGATCGACCCGACGGATCCCAGCCACGTCGTCGAGTTCTCGAACCGCGAGCGTGGTGTCGGGATGGTGTTGGCGCGCAGCGTGGACGGCGGCGTGAGCTGGGAGACCTCGTCCTTCGCGCGCGATGACCGGTTCGGCAAGGCGTGCTGCGACCCGACGCTGTCGTGGGACGGGTTCGGCAACCTCTTCATGGCGTGGATCGACCTCGAGGACGCGGGCGCGATCCCGGTGGCGATCAGCTCCGACGGTGGGCAAACGTTCCGGCCGCTCAAGGTGCTGCGTCCCAACCCTCCCAGTGGGCGTCCTCTGAGTCCCCACGAGGAAGAAGAGCTGGACAGACCGGGCGGCCTCGGGAAGGAGCGCGAGCCGAGCCCGAAGGGCTCCTTGGTCGATCAGCCGACGATCGTCACGGGCGAGGGCGCCGTCTGGCTGACCTGGAACAACAACGGGAGCATGCAGGCGACCGGCGCGCGGGTGTCCGGCCTGGGGCAGGTCGGGACGTTCTCCAAGCCACAGGACATCCCCAAAACCCGGAACTGCAGCTTCGGTGACATCGCGATCGGACCCGTCGGCCAGGTGTTCGAGGTGTGCACCAAGGATAAGGACGGCACGGATCCGAAGGCGGCGACGATCCGGGCAGCGACCGACCCCGACGGCTTGGGACCGCTCGGATTCACCGCCGCGAAGGCGATCGGCACGACCAACGTGCAACAGTACGACGCGATCCCTCCACAGCGGGCTCGCACGGTCGACGCCGAGACCGGTCTGGCGTGGGACACGAACGAGACCAGCGCCCACTTCGGCCGCCTCTACCTCATGTGGACGGACGAGCAACCGAACGAGAGCCACGACACGGACGTGTGGCTCCGCTCCTCGGACGACGCGGGCGTCACGTGGAGCGTGCCGGTGCGTGTGAACGACGTGACGACGAACGCACAGTTCCTTCCGCGGCTCGCGCTCGATCCCACGACCGGGAACCTGGCGATCGGATGGCATGACGCCAGGAACGACCTTGGAGACGGCGGGACGGGTGACACCGACGGCAAGGTGAACACCGACGCGATGTACTACGTCACGTTCA
>CAZDXK010000444.1:0-1832 GCA_964509215.1 uncultured Actinomycetes bacterium
CTCCACGGCCCAGATCAGGCCTTCGAACCCGCCCAGCTCCGGCGCGTCCTCCCGGAACCGGCGGGCGCGCTCGCGCGCCTCGACCAGCCCTCGCTCGCAGGCGATCCATACCTGCTCGAGGGCCGGCGCCCGCCAACCGGACATCAGCGCCTCCGCGCGCGCCAAGCCTTCCTCGAACTCGCCCAGGACGTCGGGAAGCGGGCGGCCGGGCATCCGTGTCGTCGGCATGACCTCTGTCAGCGCGGCTTTGGCCGGCTCCAGGTGCTCCAACACGTCGCGGAACGCGGCGAACGACGCCTGGAGCTCCGGCGACGATCGCTTCCGACGGAGGATCACTCCCCGAACGCCTCCCTCCGCGCGGCCACGACGGCGGCCGGGTCGTTCGTCGCGACGGCGTCCACGCCCGCGCGCATCAGCTCGACCGCGACGACGGGATCGTCGGTGATCCACGTGCCCAGGCGCATGCCCAGCTCGTGAGCCTCCTGCGCGAGCGACGGGCCCGCGGCCAGCACCGCGCCGGTGAACGGCAGCACCCATCCGTGGCCTTGTTCGTGCGCGAAGCCCAGCGCGACCCGCGCCTCCACGTCCTCGGTCGTGAGCAACCCCGTGGGGACTTCGGGCGCGAGCTCCCGGGCGCGCGCGATCGAGAGCGGGTTGAAGCTGGACAACAACACGAACCCCGCGAACCCGACCGTTTCGAGGCAACGCAGCGTGGCCTCCACGGCGAGCTCCCGCGATCCGTCGAAGCCCGGCTCCCCCGGGATGTTCTTGATCTCGACGTCGACGGCCGCCCGGCCCGACAGGCAGGTGAGCGCTTCCTCGAGGGTCGGGACCTCGGTCTCCCGACCGTCGGCCGTACCGATGCGGAGCCGTTTGATCTCGGCGAGGTGCAGATCGCGGACCAGGCCGACCCCGTCCGTGGTTCGCGAGACGTCGGGGTCGTGTATGACCACCGCCACGTCGTCGGCGGTCATCCGAACGTCGAACTCGACCACGTCGGCGCCGCCGGCGATGGCCGATTCGAATGCCGGGATCGTGTTCTCGGCCTCGTGAGCGGAGTCGCCTCGGTGCGCGACGACGAGCCTTCCGTCCTCTTGACTGAATCTCCGTTCAGACACTACTCTCGCCTCGATCCCTGTCCATAACTCGCTCGGCGTTCCCTTGGGCGACCGCCGACCGCACCGAACGGTATCGCATGATTGAACGTAGATTCAGGCATGACCCCGACCAGACGACGTGGATCGGAGGGGCGGCGTGCATCGGCGAGGATCCCGAGCTGTTCTTCCCGATGGGTCCTCCGTCCCAGGTCTTGGCGCAGACCGCGCGAGCGAAAGCCGTGTGCGACGGGTGTGCCGTCCGCGACCATTGCCTCGAGTGGTCGCTCGTGACGGCGCAGGACGCGGGTGTCTGGGGCGGGCTGGACGAGGACGAGCGTCGCGAGCTCCGACGCCGGCGCCGACGCGCCCTGCTGTCCGTCGGTTCCGGCTAGCCCGCCGGTCACACCACGCTGGACGGACACAGGTCGTTCACGGGGCACTCTGGGCAACGCGGCTTGCGGGCCACGCATATCGCACGACCGTGGTCGATGATCACGTACGTGAAGTCGAACCATCGCTTCCTGGGGATCAGGCGCATCAGGTCCCGTTCGATCTTGTTCGGGTCGCTCTCTGTGGTGAAGCCCAGACGCTCGCTGACCCGTCGGACGTGCGTATCGACCGCGATCCCCTCGACGATGCCGTAGGCGTTGCCGAGCACGATGTTCGCGGTCTTGCGGGCAACGCCCGGCAGCGTGATCAGATCCTCCATGGTGTTCGGAACCTGGCCTCCGTACA
>CAZDXK010000445.1:0-1824 GCA_964509215.1 uncultured Actinomycetes bacterium
GGCAAGATCGCCGGCATGATCGTCGAGCCGGCCATGATGAACTGCGGCGTGATCCTGCCGGAGCCCGGCTACCTCCAGGGACTCAAGGATCTGACGCACGCACACGGCGCGTACCTGGCGTTCGACGAAGTGAAGACCGGCGCGACGATCGCCTCCGGAGGCGCTGTGGAGGCGTTCGGCGTGACGCCCGACATCGTCTGCCTGGCGAAGGCGATCGGTGGGGGTCTGCCGTGCGGCGCGATCGGCGCGACCCGCGAGCTGTTCCGGCCCGTCTTGGAGGACGAGTACGACATGGCCGGCACGTTCAACGGCAACCCTCTCACCATGGCGGCGACCAAGGCGACCCTCACCGAGGTCTTGACTCGCGATGTCTACGACCACCTCAATGCGATCCACAAGGTGCTCGCCGACGGCTGCACGTCGGTGATCGAGAAGTACCGGCTGCCGGCCTACGTCACGGGCTTGGGCGCGAAGGGCTCGGTCATCTACAGCGCGACACCGGTCCGCGAGTACCGCGACGCCGTCGGGATCGACGAGCGGATCACGTACATCGCGTGGCTCTTCCAGCAGAACCGAGGGGTCTTCAAGTCGCCTTGGTCCAAGCAGGAGACCTGGACGACCTCGATCTTCCACACCGACGAGGACGCCAAGCGCTACGTGGACAACTTCGAGGAGCTCGCGGCCGCGATCACGGCGTAGGCTACGGCGTCGATCACGGCGTAGGCTACCGCGTCATGGACGTCACCGAGCTCACCATCGACCTGGAGGATGGCCGGTCGCTCGAGGTCGCCGTTGCCGGTCATGCCGATGGGGATGTCGTCGTGCTGCATCACGGTACGCCGGGCTCCGGCCGCCCACTCCGATCCTTCGTCGACGCGGCCGCCGTCCGCGGGATCCGGTTGATCTCCTACTCTCGGCCCGGCTACGCCGGCTCCAGCCGCTCGGAGGGCCGAACCATCGCCGACTGCGTCGCCGACGTCGTCGAGATCGTGGATCATCTCGGCGTCGGCCGGTTTGCGACGATGGGATGGTCGGGCGGCGGGCCGCACACCCTCGCCTGCGCGGCGCTCCTGCCCGACCGAGTGACCGCCTGCGCCACGATCGCAGGCGTCGGGCCTTGGGGCGTCGAGGGGTTGGACTTCCTGGGAGGCATGGGCCCCGAGAACCACGAGGAGTTCAGCGCCGCTCTCGAGAGCGCGGACGCGCTGCAGGCCTACCTCGAGCCTGAGGCCGAGGCGTTCGCGGGCCTCAGCGGTGAGCAGGTCGCGGCGGCCCTCGGCGGGCTCGTCTCCGATGTCGACAGGGCGGCGCTGACAGGGGAGTTCGCGGACCACTTGGCCGCAGGGCTCCAACACGCGGTTCGCGATGGCATCTGGGGTTGGTTCGACGACGATCTCGCGTTCACGCGTCCATGGGGGTTCGACCTGTCGTCGATCCGAGTGCCGGTGTCGGTGTGGCAGGGCGCGCAGGACCTGATGGTCCCGTTCGCACACGGGCAGTGGCTGGCGGCCAATGTCCCGGGTGCGCGGCCGTTGCTCCGCCCGGAGCATGGCCATCTGTCCCTGGCCGTCGCCGCGTTCGGGGAGATCATCGACGACCTGATGGCCGTCTCGGAGGTGTGAGTCGTGGCGACCGAGGCCGATCGCGGCGTCACGCGGATCGACATGGAGCTGGTCGAGGAGCTGACCCGCCTGGAGACAGCCGCGCTCGACGAGAAGCACCGTTGGAGCCTCGCCTACCGTGAGGAAGCCAAGCGTCGCCTGCCCGGCGGCGTGAGCTCGTCGTGGCAGTCCTGGCCGCCGCACCCGATCTACGTCCGGCGCG
>CAZDXK010000446.1:0-1806 GCA_964509215.1 uncultured Actinomycetes bacterium
AGGCGGTGTCCGCACTGCCGACGCGAACGGCGCGGTGAGCGAAGAGGCGAGCGGCAACGACCGTGTTCGCGCCCCTTCAACCACGTCGGCCAGCGGCAGGCGATCCCGGTTGCCCGCGATCGACGCGGACGCCGACGATGAAGCGCCGCTCGACTCCACCGCGGACACCCAGCGTGACGACGCGCTTCCCGACGGCTCGCAGCCACCATCCACGGGCGCGCGCAAGCGCCGGGGTCGACGAGGATCCGGCGCCACGAAACGGGCCGCGACCCCCCCGAGCGACCGAGCAGCGGAGCCCGCGACGGAACCGGAGGCGCCGCGCCGGACCCGCAGCAGGACGAACGAGGAGCTGGTCGAGGCCGGAGGTCCGACGAGAGGGTTGCGTTCCAGCCGTTCGCGCACGGGTCGCGTCGGCGGAGGACGTCGCCGCCGGGAGGATACGGTCGTGGTGCCGCGGATCACCGACAAGGTCATGGTGATCACGGAGCACGGGGATCGCGACCAGATCGCGGTCCTGGAGGAAGACGTCCTGGTCCAGCACTACGTTACGCGCACCGGTGCGCATTCGATGGTCGGCAACGTCTACCTGGGGCGCGTGCAGAACGTGCTACCGGGCATGGAGGCCGCGTTCATCGACATCGGCCGAGGACGCAACGGCGTGCTCTATGCCGGCGAGGTGAACTATTCACCGGAGGATCTGGAAGGCCCGCAGCCGCGTATCGAGCAGGTCTTGAAGAACGGCCAGCCGGTGATGGTCCAGGTCACGAAGGACCCGATGGGCGGGAAGGGTGCGCGTCTCACGGCGCAGATCTCGATGCCCGGGCGCTTCCTGGTGTTCGTGCCGAACGCGAACATCTCCGGCATCAGCCGCAGGCTCCCCGACGACGAGCGGCGGCGCCTGAAGACGATCATGAAGAAGGTTCGCCCCGATGGGCACGGCGTCATCGTCCGCACCGCGGCCGAGGGCGCGAGCGAGGACGCCCTGACGGCCGACCTCCTGCGGCTGGTTCGCGAGTGGGATGACATCCAGAAGCACTCGAAGAAGGCGAAGGCGCCGGCGGGGCTCTACGAGGAGCCGGAGCTCACGGTGCGCGTCGTGCGCGACCTGTTCACCGATGAGGAGTTCAAGGAGCTCGCGACGGACTCCCCACGCGTCCACGAGAAGGTCATGTCGTACGTCCACGACGTGGCCCCGGACCTGGAGTCGAAGGTCCATCTCCACCAGGGGCGGCTGCCGGTCTTCGAGGAGTACCGGGTGGTCGAGCAGATCCACAAGGCCCTCGACAAGAAGGTCTGGCTGCCGTCGGGCGGCTACCTGTTCATCGAGCGCACCGAGGCCATGACGATCGTCGACGTGAACACCGGCAAGAGTGTGGGCAAGACCAACCTCGAGGCGACCGTCACCAACACGAACCTTGAGGCAGCGAGAGAGGTTGCACGCCAGCTCCGTCTGCGGGACATCGGCGGCATCATCGTGATCGACTTCATCGATATGCTGCTCGAGAAGAACAAGAAGCAGGTCGAGGACGCCATGAAGGAGGCCCTGGCCATCGACAAGACCAGGTCCCAGGTGTTCGAGATCGGACCGCTCGGGCTGATGCAGGTGACCCGCAAGCGGGTGTCCGGCGGCCTGCTCGAATCCTTCTCCGAGACCTGTCCCACCTGCGAGGGCCGGGGCATCCTGGTCAACTACGAAGCCTGAGTTGGAGGACGAGCGATGTACGCGGTGATCAAGACGGGCGGCAAACAGCAGAAGGTGAAGGCGGGCGACGTCATCGAGGTCGAGAAGATCGTCCACGACGGCGA
>CAZDXK010000447.1:0-1802 GCA_964509215.1 uncultured Actinomycetes bacterium
GCGACCCTAGACTGCACGAACAGATGTTCGATACGTGCGTGCTCGGGATCGACCCAGGCGTTGCGCGACTCGGCCTCGCGGTCGTCGTCCGACGCGAACGAAAGCCTGTGGTCGTGTGGTCCGCAACGGTGCAGACCGACCGGCAGACGCCCGAAGCTGTCCGTCTGCTCACGATCTCGCAGGCCGTGCGAGCCGCCCTCGCCGAGCACCAGCCCGGGTCGGTCGCACTCGAGCGAGTCGCCTGGAACGTGAACAAGGCGAGCGCGATGGCGGTCGCCAGGGCGACCGGGGTGGTCATGGCCGCCGCCGCCGAGGCCGGCGTTCCGGTCGAGGAGTACGGTTCGCTCGAGGTGAAGAACGCCATCACCGGGACCGGCGGGGCCGACAAGGCTCAGATCCGAACCGCGCTCGTCCGTGTGCACGGGCTCGCGGACGTTCCCACCCAGCCCGACGCCGCAGACGCGATCGCGATCGCGGTCACACACCTGGTCCGCTCCCGGTTCGCCGCCGCCGCGACGCGTGCGGGGACGCGATGATCTCGTTCCTCGAAGGCGAGATCGTGGAGAAGGCCGGGGCGCGTGTCGTCGTGGACGTCGCCGGTGTGGGCTACGACGTGCTGGTGCCGACCTCGACGCTCGCCTCCCTGCCCCCGATCGGTCGCCGCGCCCGGGTGCATACCCGAATGATCGTCCGGGACGACGCGATGTTGCTCTACGGCTTCGGGTCGCCGGATGAACGCGAGCTGTTCGATCTGTTGACGGGAGTGACGGGCGTGGGCCCGAAGGTCGCGCTTGCGTTCCTCTCGTCGCTCACCCCCGACGCGCTCCGACGGTCGGTGGTCGCCGGCGACGTCGGTGCGCTGACGGTGGTCCCAGGTGTCGGCAAGAAGGTGGCGCAACGCGTGGTGCTGGACCTCCGCGACCGCCTTGGGGGAGAAGGCGACCTGATCGTCGGCGGTCCGCTGGCGGATGTCCGCGAGGCACTGCTCTCGCTCGGACTCACGCCCCAGGAAGCGAACGGGGCCATGAGCGGCCTGGAGGCCGACGGTCGCGCCGTGGACGAGCTGCTGAAAGAAGCGCTGCGGCGGGTGGGTCGATGATGGACGAGGATCGGCTCATCGAAGCCGCCGCCCTGCCGGACGACCCCGAGCTCGATGTCGCGCTCCGGCCGCGAACGCTCGATGAGTTCGTCGGTCAGGAACGGGTGAAGGAGCAGCTCGCGCTGCTGATCGACGGGGCGCGCCGGCGCGGGGAACCCGTCGACCACCTGCTGTTCAGCGGGCCGCCGGGGCTGGGGAAGACCACGCTCGGCTATATCGTCGCGAACGAGATGGGTGCGGGGTTCCAGCCGACCTCCGGTCCCGCCCTCGACCGCCCGAGCGACCTCGCCGCGATCCTCACCAACCTCGATGACGGCGATGTCTTGTTCGTCGACGAGATCCATCGCATGCCGCGGACCGTCGAGGAGATCCTGTATCCAGCGCTCGAGGACTTCAACCTCGACGTCGTCCTCGGGAAGGGACCGACCGCGAGGAGCATCCGTCTGGAGCTGCCGCGGTTCACGTTGATCGGGGCGACGACCCGTCCCGGTCGCATCACGCTCCCGCTGCGCGAGCGCTTCGGGTTCTCGCCACGGCTTGACTACTACCCGGTCGACGACCTGGGACGGATCGTGAGGCGCTCCGCGGGCATCCTCGGCGTGCGGACGGACGCCGACGGCGCCGATGAGATCGCGAAGCGCTCGCGGGGCACACCCCGCATCGCGAACCGGCTGTTGCGCCGCGTCCGCGATTTCGCCGAGGT
>CAZDXK010000448.1:0-1790 GCA_964509215.1 uncultured Actinomycetes bacterium
GTTGAAGGTGCCCGCCGGCACGCCGAACGGCAAGACGTTCCGGGTGCGCGGCAGGGGCGCGCCCAAGAAGGGCGGCCACGGCGACCTCATGGTCACGGTGAACGTGGATGTGCCCGAGAAGCTCTCCCGTGAGGAGAAGCAGTTGCTGAAGCAGCTGCAGGACGCCCAGAAGGATTCCCCGCGGAAGCGGATGGGGGTGGCGTGATGACGGTGCGGTCACGACGCGACGAGGACGATGGGGAGCGCGCCGTCTACATGATCAGCGTGGCGGCGGAGCTGGCAGGCGTGCATCCGCAGACGCTCAGGATCTATGAGCGGAAGGGATTGCTTCGACCCAAGCGGACCGACGGCAACACCCGCCGGTACTCCGAGGCCGACGTCGAGCTGCTGCGGTCGATCCAGGCGCTCACGCAGGACGAGGGCATCAACCTCGCCGGCGTGAAGCGGATCATGGAGATGCGCGCGCAGATGGACGAGCTTCGGCGACGTGTGGAGGAGTTGCAGGGACAGCTCGCGCACCGGCGCGCGATCGCGATGCCCGGAAAGCGAACCGGCGCCGAGATGGTGCCGGTGCGGACCGTCATCCGGATGCCGTGGCACGAGGCAAGGATGCGATGACCGACGTGCGATTGGTCCGACTCCACGCAGGGGATCTGGAAGTGATGGCTCGTGTTCGCAGGCAAGAGGCCGAAGCGATGGGCTTCCCGGACGCGTTCGGCCCGGCCGAACATGCCGAGCTGGGCGAGCGGATCGAGCGGTCCGGCCAGTTCGACGGAACCGAGTTGCTGCTAGGTATCCAAGTGGACGGACGATTGGCCGGTGAGGTGCAGGCCCGCCAGCCGCGCATGAGCCTGCCGCCCGGTGTGTTCGAAGTGGGGATCGACCTGTTCGATGAAGCCGATCGTGGACGCGGTCTCGGCCGCATGGCGTTGATCCAGCTGTTGTCCCGTCTGTTCGAGCACGAGGGGGCACACCGCGTGCAGCTCACGACGGACCTCGACAACACCGCGATGCGGACCCTCTCCGAGCGGCTCGGGATCCGACCCGAGGGTGTGATGCGGAGCTTCATGCCGTCCGTCGACGGCCCCCGGGACTACGCGTTGTACTCGATGACCAAAGACGACTTCGAAGAGGTGAAGGGGACATGGACCTGAACAAGCTGACGATCAAGTCGCAGGCGGCGTTGGAGGGTGCCCACCAACAGGCCGTCGCGAGGAACCACCAAACCATCGAGCCGGAGCACGTTCTGTTCGCGCTGCTCTCTGACCCCGAGGGTGTGGTCTACCCGTTGCTGCACCAGATCGGCGTGACGCCGAAGACGGTGCGGGACCAGGTTGACCAGGCGCTCGACCGGATCCCGAAGGTGTTCGCGCAGGGCCAGGCGGCCGACGTGCGGATCTCCCCCACGACCGGTCGGGTGCTCGACCGCGCGGGTCAGGAGGCGGAGACCCTCACGGACGAGTACATCTCGACAGAGCACTTGCTGCTGGCGTTGCTCGAGGTGGTCTCGGGCGCTTCGCGCATCCTGAAGGAGGCCGGGTTGACGCGCGACGGCGTGCTTTCGGCGCTCGCCGAGGTGCGCGGACGTCAACGCGTCACCGATCAGAACCCGGAGGAGAAGTATCAGGCGCTCGAGCGATACGGACGCGACCTGACCGAGCAGGCACGCCGGGGCAAGCTGGATCCGGTGATCGGACGTGACGAAGAGGTGCGCCGCGTGATCCAGGTGCTCTCCCGCCGCACGAAGAACAACCCGGTCCTGATCGGCGAGCCGGGCGTCGGCAAGACGG
>CAZDXK010000449.1:0-1790 GCA_964509215.1 uncultured Actinomycetes bacterium
GCGCCGAGGCCGCGGTCGTCCCGTACGACGCGTTGTTCACCGGCACCACGAGGAAACCTGCCCCCGCGCGCACGAACGCTCGCGTCAGCGCGGGGAAGCTGTTCTCGAAGCAGATCGCCGTCGCGAACGGGGGCAGGCCGGCCGTGGACACCGTGTGCACGCCCTCCCCCGGCGTCCGGTCGACCGGGATCTGCTGGATCGCGGAGATCCACGAGAGCTCACGCCGCCACGGCACGTACTCGCCGAACGGCACGAGATGCACCTTGTCGTAGCGGTCGACCAGGTTCCCCGCGCCGTCGAACAGGATCACGCTCGTTCGCTGCGTGCCGTCCGGGTCGTTGAGCACGGCGCCGGCGAGCGTCGGGGCCCCCACCGCCGCGATCGCGCGCCGCACGTCGGCGAGGATCCGTGGGTCGTTGGCCGCCCCGGGGTCGAGCGCCCCCTCTCCCCAGATCGCCAGTTCCGGCGGGTCCGACGCGAGCTGTGCGTGCATGGAGATGTTCAGGCGGGCGACGCCCTCGTCCTCGCTCACCGACGATGCGCTCGCGGCTCGCCTGACGTCGACCTGCAGCGTCGCGACGTCGATGTCGCGGCCGTCGGGGACGGAGAACGGGATCAGGAGCGGCGCGGCGATCGCCGCGGCGGCGAGAACGAGGCGACCGGCCCTTCGCCCCCCTCCCCCGCCTCCGGCGACCGCCTCCACCAGGAGCGCGTTCACGACGACGACGACGAACGTCACCCCCCACGCGCCGGCGATCGTCGCCAGACGGACGGTGACCCGGTTGTCGATCTGCGAGACCCCGAGCGATCCCCAGCTGAACCCCCCCAGGGGCCACATGGTTCGGACCCAATCCATCACGGTCCACAGCGCGGCGAGGCCGACCGCCGTGAGGACCGGACGGCCGCGTCGATGGGCGACGGTTGCGAGCAGGCCGAAAACGACCGCCGACGCGGTGGAGAGCATCGTGAGCGAGACCCAGGCCAGCTCCCCGAAGAGAAGGATCCAGTAGAGCGTGGCCCCGTAGCAGCCCAGGCCGAACGCGAGCCCGAGCACGGCCCCTCTCCGACCGCCGGCCGACCGGAGCAGCCACAGGAAGGGAGCGACACCCACGAACGCCACCGGCCACCATCCGAGCGGCGGGAACGCGGCGGAGACGAGCAACCCGCTCGTGAGCGCGACCGGGAGCGCGACTGGTAAGGAGGGAGGCGACCTCAGGCGCAGTCCCGGCAGAGCATCCGCTTCTTGTCTGCCAGCTGGCTCCGGTGCTTGACCAGGAAGCAATTCTTGCATACGAACTCGGTCGCTTGGATAGGGACGACCCGCGTCTCGACGGGTTCGAGCCGCTCGTCCTTCGTGAGGGCCACGGTGACGTCCTCTTCCTCGTCGGCTTCCTCCTCCTCGGCGCGAGCCTCCTGCTTGACCAACAGGTCCTGGATCGATTCGACCTCCGCTGCCGCAGGGTCGGCGGGATCGGCCGGTTCGGGGGGTTCGCTCGGGACGACGGCCTCGTCGAGGTCGGCGGCGGTGGGCTCGAGGTCCTCGAGATCCTCCTCCTCGATGGGTTCGTCCGTGTCCTTCATCGTGCCCTTCATATCGTCCACCTCCGAGGCGTCGACCGCCTCGATTGCGCGCGGATTGTACTGCCGTCGAGTGACGATGCAACCCGAGACCGGCCGGGCGACGATCGGGGAACGTTCGAAGGCTCCAGAGATAGGTAAGGACCCAAGAGACCTTTGGGGCCGCGGCGCCGGGGCGTCGCGTTCTCTACTCAGCCTCTTGGGTCCTACCG
>CAZDXK010000450.1:0-1789 GCA_964509215.1 uncultured Actinomycetes bacterium
GTCGCCGATGAGTCCATCGTCGGTGCGGTTGATGCCGACGTCGATCACGGCAGCGCCGTCCTTGACCCACTCGCCCTTGACCATCGCGGGCGAGCCAACCGCCGCGATCAGGATGTCAGCGCGGGCGCAGACCGCCGGTAGGTCGCGAGTACGTGAGTGGCAGACCGTGGTGGTCGCATGTGCGTTGGTGAGCAAAGCGGCCAATGGGCGGCCGACGAGAATCGACCGCCCGACGATCACGGCCTCCGCGCCGGAAACCTCCACTCCGGCGACGCGCAACAGTTCCATCACGCCTTGCGGAGTGCATGGCACAAGCCCTGGGCGCCCTTGTGCAAGGAGGCCGGCGCCGAGGGCGGTGAGGCCGTCGACGTCCTTGCTCGGGTCGATGGCTTGAACCACCTCGTCGGTATCGATCTGCTCGGGGAGGGGCATCTGCACCAGGACCCCGTCAACCGCCTCATCGCCGTTCAGCGAGGTCAAAAGCTCGAGCACCTCATCCTGCGGTGTCGCCTCGCCGAGCGAGTGGTGGATCGAACGAATTCCGACTTCCTCGCAGGCGCGGATCTTGTTGCCCACGTAGACGTGCGACGCGGGGTCGTCCCCGACCAACACCGTCGCAAGGCCGGGGCTTGACCCATGCTCGGTGACGAACGCCGCAACGTCCGTCGCCACGCGAGCGCGCACGTCGGCCGCGACCGCCTTGCCGTCGATGGTTCGGGCCGTCATCCGCGCATCAGCTCCGAGATACCTTGCGGCGGCTTCGCCGCCTTACCTGCTGCTTTCGCGACAGAGTCGCTCACCGGCTCACCTTGCCTTCTTGAGTGGCGCGTAGTCCGCCATCAGCTTGCGCTCGCCTCCGGCGCCGTCAAATCGCATCACGACGACCGAGCCCGGCTCAACCGATGTGACCACTCCCTCACCGAAGCTGGCATGGACGACGTCGTCGCCAATCCGGAACTCGACGGCAGGCGTCGCGGGCTGCTTGCGGTCAAGCCCGCCAAAACCACCGCCCCCGCCGCCACCAAACCCGCGCCCAGCGCCACCAAAGCTGGGGCCACCCGACTGCCAGCCGGTCTTGACCGCCATCGCCTTGTGGTCGACGAGCTCGGACGGAACCTCACGCAGGAACCGGGAAGGCAGGTTCCAGCCCGATGATCCGTGCAGGCTTCGAGTGCGCGCACAGGTCATCGTCAGGCGTTTGCGGGCGCGAGTCACGCCCACGTAGGCCAAGCGGCGCTCTTCCTCCAGATTGCCCTCCTCGACCGAGCGCGAATGTGGAAAGACGCCCTCCTCGCAGCCGATGATGAAGATCGCGTCGTACTCAAGTCCCTTGGCGTTGTGGAGGCTCATCAGCGTGATCAGGCTCTCTTCATCGCGAATCGAGTCCTGATCGCTGAACAGGCTGATCCGGGCCAGGAAGTCCTGCAGCGCGGTTTGCTCCGGGTCTCCTTCCACCTCCCGGTTGGCATCGGCCTCGCGCGCCACCCCGACGAGTTCCTCAAGGTTCTCCACCCTTCCCTCAGCCTCAATCGTGCGCTCAGCCTCCAGCGCCTCAAGGTAGCCGGAGTCGTGGAGCACGGACTCGAGCAGGTCGGCAACCGAGTCGCCCTCAGCGCGCTCGCGCAAGCCGGCCATGATCGCGGCGAACCGGGAGACTGCCTTGACGGCGGCCGGACCGAGTCCCGGAACAGCCTGTGGTCGCGACATGACGTCCCAGATGTCCTCGCCCGTTGTGTTCGCGTGGGAGAGGATCCGCGCCTGCGTCTGTTGTCCGATTCCCCGCCGGGGG
>CAZDXK010000451.1:0-1785 GCA_964509215.1 uncultured Actinomycetes bacterium
CCCGCGAGGGCGTGACCACGCTCACGGCGACGCCGCCGTAGGCTTCGTCAGTCGCCGCCGACCGATGCTTGGCGCCTCACAAGCAAGTAGGCTCGCCGGGGGCCTTTGCCCTTCACGTCGATCTCGCCAAGCTCCTCGAATTCGTACTGATCGCAAAGCCGTCGGTAGGTCGCCTCGCTGACCTGGATGCGCCCGGGTACGCCTTGCGACTCCATCCGGCTCGCCGTGTTCACCGTGTCGCCCCAGAGGTCATATGTGAACTTGTGGCGGCCGATCACGCCGGCGATGACCGGCCCGCTGTCCATCCCGATCCGAATCGACAGGTCGAGGCCGAGCGGCCGACAGAGTCGGCCGAACTCGGCCTGCATGTCGAGCGCCATCTCAGCCATGGCCTCGGCGTGGTCCGGGCGCGGCTCCGGCAGACCTGCCGCGACCATGTACGCGTCGCCGATCGTCTTGATCTTCTCCAGGTTGTGCCGCTCGGCGAGCGCGTCGAAGGCGCTGAAGATCTCGTCGAGCACGCCCACCACTCGCTTGGCCTCGGTCCGCTCGGTGAAGGGCGTGAAGTCGACGACATCGGCGAACAGGACGGTGACGTCGGGATGGGCTTCGGCGATCACGCCGGGCTCACGCTTGAGCCGCTCGGCGATCGACTTCGGCAGCACATTTAGGAGCAGACCTTCGGACCGGGCGTATGCCTCGTCTCGGGCGCGCACCGCGTACTGAAGGAGCACGTAGGCGGTCAGGGACACACCGGTCACGTTCAGGACGAAGAACGCGATACGGATCGGGTCCGGGATGGCTGCTGGTGCCTGGGCCACGATCGGCTCGAGCAGGCCCGAGACCAGGGTCAAGGCGACGAACCCGACGAACCACGGGATCGACTCCTCCGCGCTGAAGAAGAACAACGTCCCGATCGCCGCGACGAGGGCCCATAGGCTCACCGCGCTGGATGCGACATAGCCTCCGAGCGTCCACTGAAGTAGGAACGGCAGGAGCGTCATCATCGCCGCCTGGCTGAAGCGGAAGAAGCGATAGCTCTTCGTTCGGGCGAACACGACCAGGCTTGCCACCGACGCGAGTTGGTAGAGGAACGGGATGGCTGCGGCTTCGCGGAGGCCCAGGACCCAATACGTCCCGACCCAGATGATCGCCAGGGCCGTGATCAGCGCAGCCGCAAGAGTCAGCGCTGCCTTCTGGGCGCGGATTGCATCAGGGTCGGACGTGGCCACCCCGACAAAGGCGAGCCGGCGAACGAGCCCCAGAACGGACGATCCAGGCTGCATCCAGTCGAGTATGGCGCTCGCTCGCAGGCCGTACGCCCCGACCCTCGGCGAAGTGCCGTGTTGAATGACGTTGCCCGATGAAGTGGATGACTCGGCTGGCGCGCTCAGACCCAGGGCAGCGTGATCGGGACCAGCGCGTTGAGCAGAAGGCCTAGCGTGAGCAGGCCGCCGGCGCGGCGGGTGTGCACGAACGCGAAGCCAACGAACCACAGCGGCCACGTCGGGAAATTCGCGGGTGGCCCGAATGGCTTGGGCTCGCGGAACGTCCGAAGCACCGCCAGCAGCCGCGGCACCCCGAGCACCCCGAGCAGTACCCATGGCCCGATGAGGCCGACGGCCGCCGAGAGGATGGTGAGCGGGTAGAACGCGATCATCAGCCACCGACCGACCGCGCGCGCCCGAGACTCGCCCATGATCACGGGCAGCGTCCGAACGCCGAGCGCCCCGTCGGCCTCGATCTTGTCGATGTGCTTGCCGAACAGCACGCTCGTCACGAGCA
>CAZDXK010000452.1:0-1778 GCA_964509215.1 uncultured Actinomycetes bacterium
GGGAGCGGTCCCGAGGCCGTCGCGAGCGCGGCGGCGACCGCCGCCCCCCGTGAGCCCATCATGCCTCGAAGCCTAGCGGCATCAGGTTTCGGAGACGGGAGCGGCCCTGATGTCCATAGACTCGAGACGTGCATGTCGAGCGCGCGATCGTGCTGCCGACGACGCCGGACGAGGCGTGGGCGGTGTTGGTCGACTGGGAACGACAGGCCGATTGGATGCTCGACGCGGACCGTGTCGACGTCGTCTCGGCCGCACGCGAGGGTGTGGGCGTCCGCCTGGCGGTGAGGACGAGGTTGTTGGGCGTTCCCGCGTTCACGGAACCGATGGAGATCACGGTGTGGGATCCCCCGCGCAGGCTCGCGATCCGTCACGGCAGCCTGGTGGCGGGAACGGGCGTCTGGGATCTGGTCCCCGTGGAGGGCGGCACGGGGTTCCGGTGGACGGAGGACATCCGGCTCCGAGTTCCCTTGGTCGGCGAGCTCGCGGCGCGCCTGTACCGGCCGGTGATGCACGCGTTGATGGGCCGAGCCCAACGGACGCTCCGACGCCACGTCATCGCGATCGGACCCATGCGGTAGCCTCGCCCCTGATGGCATCCGTCACGCAGCGTCTCGAGGAGGTCATCGAGCGAGAGGCGCCGGCGTGGGGCATCCGCCCCGTGCAACCCGCGTTGCGGAGGCTGTCGGGGCTCGACCTCGGGGTCCTGTGGGGCGATCTGTCGATCGGCCTGCTCGTCATGGTGTCGGGCGCGCTGCTGGTACCGGCGCTCGGCCTGCGGCAGGCGCTCCTCGCGATCGCCATCGGGAGCCTGATCGGCACCGTTCCGCTGGCGCTCGTCGGCCTCGCGGGCGCGCGGGAGGGCGTTCCCGGCATGGTTCTCTTCCGGCCGGTGCTCGGTCTCCGCGGTTCTTATCTGCCTTCCGCGATCAACTTGGTCCAACTGGTCGGATGGACGGCGTTCGAGTTCTGGGCGATGGGCCGGGTGGCGAACGCGGTGGCCCGCGACGCGATCGGGATGGATGCGCCGTTCTTGTGGCTGGTGGCCGTCGCGATCGTCTGCACGAGCCTCGCGCTCGGCGGCCCCATCCTGATCGTTCGGCG
Source organism: uncultured Actinomycetes bacterium (assembly GCA_964509215.1). Taxonomy (GTDB): domain Bacteria; phylum Actinomycetota; class UBA4738; order UBA4738; family HRBIN12; genus JBBQVZ01. The sequence goes on from CAZDXK010000452.1 coordinate 1,102, forward strand.
CTGGCTCGAGCGGTTCGGCATCTGGGTCGTCGCCGCCGTGGCCGTCTGGATCACCGTGCGTCTGCTGACGGCGGGCGACCTCGGCACGATCTGGAGCCGCCCCGGGGTCGGTGGACTGCCGTTCTGGGCGGCGGTCGATCTGGTGATCGCGATGCCCGTCTCGTGGCTGCCGCTCGTCGCCGACTTCAACCGGTTCGCGCGCGGCGAGCGAGGCGCCGCGGCCGGAACGTTCTGGAGCTACGCGGTGGGCAACGCATGGTTCTACACGCTCGGCGCGCTGCTGGTGCTCACTGCCGGTGCAGCGCCCGATGTGCTCGACATCGGGACGACGATCGCGGCGACCGTCGGCGGCGGGGTCGTGCTGCTGGCGCTCCTCGTCGGCGAGAGCGACCAGGCGATGGCGAACATCTACTCGAGCGCCATGTCGCTGCAGAACGTCCGGCCGAACCTGCCGCAGCGTCGGTTGATCCTCGGGGTCGGCGCGGCCGGCCTCGCGATCGCGGCCCTGCTCTCGGACGCGGCCGGAGCGTTCGAGGTGTTCCTGTTCCTGATCGGGTCGGTGTTCGTTCCGCTGTTCGGGGTGTTCGCGGCCGACTACTTCGTGCTGTCTCGAGGCCGCTATGGCGAGGACGCCATGTTCGAACGCGTCGACGCGACCATCCGGTGGCGAGCGCTCT
>CAZDXK010000453.1:0-1776 GCA_964509215.1 uncultured Actinomycetes bacterium
CCATCGAGATCACCTTCACGCCGTGGCCCTCGAGCGGCAGGATCATGTCGTTGAAACCGACGGGTTTCCCCTGGACGCCGAGCATCCGCGGGATGCTGAACCCCCACACGTCCGCGTCCAGGACCCCGACCCGGTGTCCCTCCGCGGCGAGCGCGCATGCCAGGTTCACGGTGACGCTGGACTTGCCCACGCCACCCTTACCCGACGCGACCGCGACGATCGACGTGGACGACGGGAAGGAGATCTTCGACTGCTGCTGTGGCGCGGCCGCGCCGCCACCGCGGAGCTGCTGCACGAGCGTCTCTCGCTGCTCCGGCGACATGGGCGACAGGTCGACCGTCACGCGCTCGACGCCGTCGAGCGGCTTGACCGCCGCCGTCACGTCGTTCGTGATGCGGTCCTTCAGCGGGCAGCCCTCGATCGTGATCAGGACGTCGACGCGGACGGTGTCCCCTTCGATGGCGATGCCGCGCAGCATGCCGATGTCCTCGATCGGCCTGCCGATCTCGGGGTCCATGACGTTCCGGAGTGCCTCGCGGACCTGCGTTTCGGTGACCATCGCGTCCTTTCAAAGCTCTAAGCTAGGTTGACACGGTGCGAACCGTGCAAATCCATCATACGGCGAGGCTGTCACCATGCCCGACCCAGCACCCATCGAGGTCTACAAGGCGCTCGCCGACGATACGCGCTATCGGCTCTACCGCTACCTGCGCCTGTCCGGCCGGGCGGTGTCTGTCCGCGAGCTCTCCACGCGCCTGTCGTTGCATCCGAACACCCTCCGGCCCCACCTCCGGCGGCTGGAGGAGGCGGGCCTCGCGGCGAGCGAGGTCCACCGCGGCGCGACGGTGGGCCGTCCCCAGGTGATGTACACGGCGGTCGCCCGCGAGGAGCGGGAGGGACGCGACTACCGGCTGCTCGGCGAGATCCTCGCGGGGCTGATGGGAGGTAAGCGGCAGCTCGAGCGCGCGGAAGCCGTGGCCCGCGAATGGGGGGCGTATCTGGTCGGACGGAGCGTTCCCCGTCCGGGGGCGCGCGGGCCCTCGGGCCTCAACCTCGCGGTTCTCCAGGAGGCGCTCGCCGAAGCAGGTTTCGATCCGCGGTTCCGCCGGCGCGGCGCGAAGACCGTCGAGATCTCGCTCCGCGACTGCCCGTTCCGCGACCTCCTGGACGAGCACCGAGCGCTGGTCTGTTCGGTGCACCGAGGGCTCCTCGAAGGCATGCTCGGCGCGTCGCGGCCCCCGCTCCGCATGACGGAGTTCGAGCCGCTCGCCGAGCGATCTGCCGTCTGCCGGCTGGTCGCCCGTGGCGCCTGAGCCGCCGGCACGGTTGTCGGCGCCGCCCAATCCGATCGAGTCCCTTCGGATAAGGAACTGAAGTCGAGGCGTTCGCCTGACGATGAGTACAGGGCGCGCCCGAGCGGCGGCTCGCACCTCAGATGAGAGGGCTTGGTGTACGACGTGACCGAACCGATCGTGGAAGAGTTCCGGGGCTGGCTCGTCGGTTTGCTCGAGAGCGGTGGATCAGACCTGCACGTCAAGGTGGGATCGGCTCCGATGTACCGGATGCCGGATGGCCTGGTTCGCTTGGACCGTGGCCCGCTCACCCGCGAAGAGACGGAAGCGATCGCCGATGCGATCGTGCCCGCCAACCGCCGTGACCGGTTGGAGGAGCACGGCGAGACGGACTTCGCCTACTCCGTACCCGAGGTCGGCCGTTTCCGTACCAACGTGTTCCACCAGCGTGGATCGACCAGCATGGTGCTCCGCCGTTTGAGCT
>CAZDXK010000454.1:0-1756 GCA_964509215.1 uncultured Actinomycetes bacterium
CGCGTTGCGGATGGTGAGGTCGTGTCCGGCCGGGAGGGCCTCGCGGAGGCCGTCGAGCACGAGCCTGTCGCCCTGCTCGACGCGGTCGTAGTCGGTGGGGTCGGCGAACTCGAGGGCGAGCACCCCGAAGTTCGCGAGGTTCTGCCAGTGAATGCGCGCGAAGGACTTCGCGAGCACCGCGCGCAGGCCGAGGTAGCGGGGAGTGATCGCGGCGTGTTCACGGGAGGATCCCTGGCCGTAGTTGTGGCCGCCGACGATGATGTGCGGGCCGTCCAGTTCGCTCGCCCGCTGCGGGTAGCTGTCGTCGATGGGGATGAACGTGAAGGCGGCGAGCTTGGGGATGTTCGAGCGGAACGGCAGCGCCCGCGCGCCGGCCGGGGAGATCTCGTCGGTGGACACGTTCTCGCCCACCTTGAGCAGCACCGGCGCCTCGATGCGGTCCGGCAGCGGGTCGAAGTCTGGCAGCGCCGCGATATTCGACCCCTTGAGTAGCTCCTCTTTCGCCGCCTCCCGCGGCTGGAGTGGCGGCACGAGCATGGCCGTGTTGACGCTTGCCTCGTCGGGCAGGGCGAGCATCGGGTACGCCATGCCGAGCTTGTCGGCGAGGTCGCGCGGGTCGGTGATCACGCCGGTGAGCGCCGACGCGGCCGCAGTCTCCGGCGAGCAGAGCCAGACCGAGTCCTCCTTCGTTCCGGATCGTCCGAGGAAGTTGCGGGGAACGGTGCGCAGGCTATTGTGACCGACCGCCGGTGCCTGGCCCATGCCGATGCAGCCCATGCAGCCGGCCTGGTGGATACGCGCGCCGGCCGCGACCAGGTCGAACGTGGCACCCATACGCGTAAGGTCCTCGAGAATCTCCCGTGAGGTCGGATTGACGTCGAAACTGACCGCGTCGTTCGTCTGCCGGCCCTTGACCATGGCCGCGACGATCGCGAAGTCGCGCAGGCCCGGGTTGGCCGACGACCCGACGACGACCTGGCTCACGTCTTCCCCCGCCACCTCACGCACCCGTACGACGTTGCCCGGCGACGACGGCTTGGCGATCAGCGGCTCTAACGTGGACAGGTCGATCTCGCCCTCTACCTCGTACGTTGCGTCGGGGTCGGCGAGGATCCCGACGAAGTCGTCCTCGCGACCCTCAGACCGCAGGAACGTCCGCACCGCGTCGTCGGCGGGGAAGACAGTCGTGGTCGCGCCGAGCTCGGCACCCATGTTTGCCATCACATGCCGGTCCATGGCGGTCAGACCGTCCAGGCCGGGCCCGTGGTACTCGACGATGCGGTTGAGCCCGCCCTTGACGCCGTGTCGCCGCAGCATTTCCAGGATCACGTCCTTCGCGCTTACCCACGGCGGCAGTTCGCCGACCAGCCGGACCCCCCAAATCTCCGGCATCACGACGTAGAGCGGCTCGCCCGCCATCGCCATCGCGACCTCGATCCCACCCACCCCGATCGCGAGCATCCCAAGCGAACCCGCGGCGCAGGTGTGGCTGTCCGAGCCGACCATCGTTTTCCCAGGTATGCCGAACCGCTGCATGTGCGTGGGATGCGACACTCCGTTGCCGGGCTTGGAGTACCACACGCCATATCGCCGGCACGCCGACCGCAGGAATAGGTGGTCCTCGGCGTTCTTCTCGTCGGTCTGCAACAGGTTGTGATCCACGTACTGCACCGACACCTCGGTGAGCACCCGGGCAAGTCTCATCGCCTCGAGCTCGAGCATCACCATCGTGCCGGTCGCGTCCTGCGTCAGCGTC
>CAZDXK010000455.1:0-1755 GCA_964509215.1 uncultured Actinomycetes bacterium
GCGCCTCCAGATCAAGCGCGGACCGGCGATCGTCGAGCTCGTGAACAGGGGCGAAGACGACCACGATCTGAGGTTGCGCCGGATCGGCGGCACGAAGGTCTGGAAGCTCCAGCGCACCCAGCCGGGCGACCGCGCGCAGCTCTCGGCCTCGTTCATGGCGGGGACTTTCAGGCTCTGGTGCTCGCTGCCTGGCCACCGGCAGGCCGGGATGCGGACGACGCTGCGCGTCGTCCGGTAGCCGAGCCAGGGTCTTTCCATGTCCCGTGACGGCGTGCACGCGGTGGGCTGGCCGGTTGTCGCACTTCCGGGATCACCTGCGCGCACACCCGGAGGAGGCGCGGAGCTACGCGAAGCTGAAGCACGACCTGGCCGCCCGCCACTCGGACGACCGGGATGCCTACACCGAGGGGAAGTCCCCGTTCGTGGCGGCGGTGCTCAGAAGAGCTTCGAGAGGTTCAAGAACGCCGGCCCGAGGATGACCACGAACATGGCCGGGAAGATGAACACCACGGTCGGGAAGAGCATCTTGATCGGTGCCTTCATGGCACGCTCCTCCGCGGCGGCCTGACGCCGGTTCCTCGTGTCTGCAGCCTGCACCTTGAGGATGCGGCCCAGGGAGATGCCGAGTTGGTCGGCCTGGATGATCGCCCGCGTGAAGGCTGCGATCTCCGGCGTGTCGACCCGCTGAGACATCTTCTTCAGGGCTTCCTGCCGGCTCTCGCCGATCCGCATCTCACCCAGCGTGAGCGAGAACTCCTGGGCTAGCGGGCCATGCATGTGCTCGGTCAGCTTCGAGATCGCCCCGTCGAAGCTGAGCCCTGCCTCGACGCTGACGGCGAGGAGGTCGAGTGCGTCCGGGAGCTCGGCACGGACGCGCTCCTTGCGCCCGCGCGCCTTCATCGTGATCCACGCATCCGGGATGAAGAACCCGGTGAGGGCGAAGGCGAGGCTGAGCGCCAGGCTGCCGCCGAGTCCCTTGCCCGTCGCGGCCGTCATCGCGCCGCCCGCGAAGAACCCGCCGGCGGCGAGAAGGCCCTTGGCGGCGAGGTAGGTGGTGGGCGAGAGCGTCCGGCCCATCCCGGCGGACAGGAGCTTCAGGTTGATCGAGTCGATCGTCGCCCTCGGGTTGATGCGGAGGACGAAGCGCGCGAGGCCGGTCGACATGGGCATAAGCGCCCGGTCGTGGAAGCTCTGGGCGTTGGGGCGATCGTTCACCCGGCGCCGGGCCTCGCCGTAGCGCGCAGCGCGGCGGATCGAGCCCTCCCGCTGGCGCAAGGGCAGGGTGGCCACCTCGCTGACGAGGAAGACTGCAAGGCCGAGTGACGCGATACCGAGGAGAAGAAGGAGCACAGCTACCCCTTAAAGGAGACGATTTTCTTGAGGATGAGAGAGCCGAAGGCCATCATCACAAGCATGACGATGAGCAGCATGTGACCCGTTTTCGTCGAGTAGAGCGGGGACATGTATTCGGAGTTGACCAGGGTGATCGCACCCAGGACGAAGAACGGTAGGCCGACCAGCGTGTAGGCCGACATGCGGCCCATCGCGGTCAGCCCTCTGATCTTCCGCTGGAACTGCTGGCGGTCGCGAACGGTGTCCGCGACCATGTCGAAGATCCCGGCGAGCGAACCGCCGACCTGGCGCTGGATCGTGACGGCCGTGATCACGAACTCGAAGTCCTTCGACCCGAGGCGCCGGGCCATCTCGCTGAGCGCGGCATCCATCGGGCGGCCGAGTCGGGTCTCGGCGAGCACG
>CAZDXK010000456.1:0-1745 GCA_964509215.1 uncultured Actinomycetes bacterium
GACATCGACGCGTGCGTCGGGGCGGTCCGCGACGGCCGGCTGGTGGCCGCCGTCGAGTCGGCGGTCGGCCCGCTCGACTGACGCGGGCTACGCCCGGCTCAGCGTCACCAGGATCAGGTGGGCGATCTTCTCCGGCGTGCGACCGTCCGTGCCGACGTGGTCGCCGAACGCCGTGTCCTCGAACGCCTGGAGGCCGGTCGCCAAGCGATCCACCCGCCAGGCGACCGCTCCCGGCTCGATCCGGTCGTGCTCGATGCGATCCCGCAACGACGCTTCACTGGCCGTGAGGCGGAACGGGCGGACCTCCGCGGCGCCCTTCAGCCCATCCATGATCTCGCGGTAGTACTCGAGGCGCCAGATCGTCATCGGGATCACGAGATCCCCCGTCCCCACCCGCTCGACGGCGTCTTCCACGACGGCCTTCCGCCAGTCGGGGAGGTCCTGGAAGTCGTCGACGCCCGGCCATCTCCGGACGAGCTCCGCTCCCCGCACCTCGGGGTCGAGCAACGCCGATCCGGGCTTCGCCTCGAGCAGCGCCCTGGCAACGGCCGTCTTCCCGATCCCGAACGGGCCGTTCAGCCAGACGATCACGCGACGGGCTCACCGCCGACGAGCGCCGCGACCACCGGGTCGTGGCCGGGACGGTAGGGCACTTGTGCGAAGCGAGGTTCCTCCAGCAAGAGGACGTCGGCGCGCTTGCCGACCTCCAGCGTGCCGAGCCGGTCGTCCATGCCCAGCACGAACGCCGGGTTCGCGGTGGCGGCGGTGAGGGCCTCCAATGGTCCGAGCCCGTAGGACGTGCACGCGAACGCGATCGCCTCCGGCATCGAAGACACGGGTGAGGTCCCGGGGTTGAGGTCGGTCCCGACGGCGATGGCTGCTCCCGCGCCGCGGAGCACGTCGACCGGCGGGACCGGCGCCCGCAGGAAGAACGAGGACGCGGGGAGCAACACGGCGACGGTGCCGTCCGCATCGCCGAGCGCCGAGACACCGCCGGGGCTCAGGTGGTTCAGGTGATCGGCGCTCCGTGCGCCCAGGGCCACGGCGGCCTCCGCCGCACCTGTCGGACCGAGTTGGTCGGCGTGGACGCGCAACGGAAGCCCGACACGCGCGGCCGCCTGGGCGACGGCCGTGAGGTCCTCGAGCGAGAACGCGATGTCCTCCACGTAGACGTCGACCTGATCGACGAGGCCCTCCGCGGCCGCGGCCGGGATCAGCTCGTGGCACGCGGCCCGCACCCAGTCGGCTCGCGACATCTCCTGCGGCACAGCGTGACAGGCGAGCAACGTGACGGAGCACGTCTGCGGCGCGGCGTCCGCGAGCGCGCGCGCCAGCCGTGCCTGCCGGAGCTCGGTCTCGACCGAGAGCCCGTAGCCCGTCTTCAGCTCCATCGCGGTGGTGCCGTGCGCCGCCATCTCGCGCACGAGCGGCAGACAGAACGCCAGCACGTCGTCGTCGGACGCGGCCGAGAGCATCCTGGCGCTGCGGAAGATCCCGCCCTCCTCACCGTGGAGATCGCGGTAGCTCGCGCCGGCTAAACGTGCTTCGAACTCGTCCGCCCTCCAGCCGATGAACGGCAGGTGCACGTGGCAGTCGACGAACCCGGGCACGAGCAGGCCTCGATCGGGCGTGCCGACGGTCGCCGGCCACGGCAGGCCGCCTGCGGGTCCGACGTACGTCAGGATCCCGTCCTCCCACGCGACGCCGGCGGGCTCGTCGAGCACGTTCGCGGTCGCCGCCGCGCC
>CAZDXK010000457.1:0-1744 GCA_964509215.1 uncultured Actinomycetes bacterium
CGAGGCGACTCGCCGCAGTCTGGTGAACGCGATCGATGAAACGGGGTGGAACGTCGCGGCGCAACTGCACTGGTTATGGGTCGTCGTCAGCGACCAGATCACGGTCTGTGACATCCTGCCGGGCCGCGGCTTTGCCCAAGCCTCGTCGTTGCTCGGGGCCGACTACGACGGCTGGCTCACGCACGATGGCTGGGCGGTGTACTACAAGTTTCTCAAGGCGAGCCATCAAAGTTGTGTCTCGCATCTGATTCGCCGCTGCCGCGACCTGGCCGCGGGCGCCACGCCCGCGACCGCCCGCTTTCCCCTCCGCGTGAAAGCGGTGCTGGAGGAAGGCCTGGCCTTACGCGATCGGTATGCCACGCAGGCGATCTCGTTGCACGGTCTGTGGACCGCGACGGGGCGACTGGAAGTCAAACTCGATCGCCTCTTGGCGCGCTCCTATCGGGATCCGGCCAACCGCCGCCTGGCCAAGCATCTGGGCCACGAGCGGCCGTATCTCTTCACCTTTCTTTACTGTCCTGGCCTGGATGCGACCAACAATGCGGCCGAGCGCGCGATCCGCGCCCTCATTGGCGCGCGCAAAAACTGGGGCGGCAACCGGACGCCGAAGGGCGCCCAGGCGCAAGCGGTGCTCACCAGTCTGCTCCAAACGGCGAAGCAGCAGGGGAAGAACCCCTTCGACGTGATGGTGGACCTGCTCTGTCGCCCTGAGCCGCACCCGATGCTCGACCTGGTGCCGTCGACCCGAGAGCCACGCGCGGATTCCTCGCCCGCGCCTCCGCGGGTGATCGCGCCCGACCGGGTCCACGCATCGTCCTTGACCGATCTCGCGGCCTCGGCGTAACGGCGCGTCGACGTCGTGCCGAAGTGCCGGCTCAGATGTCGGGGGCACCATCGGCCGCCTCGTACACCGCCTGCAGCCGATCGTGCAACGCCGTCCGCGTCACCCTGCCTCTGGCTGAGACAAACGGGTCGCGACCGTCGACCACCCATGACAACGTTGCCAACAAACACTCCAGATCCCATCGATACAAGCCGATGGGACGCGCTCCCTGATACCGCTCGATCCGACGATCCAGGCCGAGCGATTCAGGCATATCCAGGCGCTTTAATTCGCGCAGCTCTCCACCGCTGATCAGCACCTGATGTTTGCGGTCCTTCTTGCCAGGCTTCATGCTGCCCGAGTGTATTCACGCCAGGCCGCCGCGCCAACTCGGTGATCACGTCGGTAAACAATGACCCCGCGCATAGCGTCCTCCTTAGATGAATCGTCAGAAAGGGGCGTGGCCATGCCGTCGCCCCAACGATTCGTGGATTCTACCTCTACTGGATGGGCTTTCCAGCCGCCGGGCGAACGGCGTTCCAATCCACCCCCATCCACCTCGCGATCGTCGCCGCGACCTGGTTCGTCGCGAGTGGCGGATGGGCCTTCCACGGACCGCGGGCGGGCATGGTGGGAGAGGCGAACGCGATCCATGTGTTCTCCGCGCCGGTGATCTTCGCTCCGTGGTCGCGCCAGTCCGCCGCGGTTCGACCGCGACCATGGTCAGTCGTGATGAGGAGATGCGTGCGGCCTCGGTAATCCGGTTGACTCTGCAGCCATGTCCAGAGCTCTTCGAGATAGCGATCGGTGCGGGCGTAGGACTCGAGCAGTCGATCGTATCGACCGTCGTGCGACCAGTCGTCGGTCTCGTCGAGCGCGAGATACAGCACGCGCGGGCGTGCGGATGCCATGTGCGCCAGG
>CAZDXK010000458.1:0-1725 GCA_964509215.1 uncultured Actinomycetes bacterium
CGCGATCGTGGACGGCATCGTCGGCATGGAGGGGAACGGTCCCATCTCCGGGACGCCGCTGTCCGCGAACGTCCTGGTCTTCGGCGACGACCCCGTGGCGACCGACGTGATCGGCGCCCGCGTCATGGGATTCGATCCGGAGAAGGTCGAGTACCTCGCCGAGGCGGCCCGGTTCCTGGGCCAGGGCGACATGGACCGGATCCGTAACGAGGGCGAGGACGTCGACGGCGTCACGACGGACTTCGCGGTTCTCCCGCGATTCACGTCGATGAAGGCTTGACGACCCGCGGGTAGGCTCCCGTCCTATGGTGGATGCCGTTCGGGGCTTGAGTGCGGCCGACGTCGCGGATCGCGAAGCACGGGGGCAGGTCAACCTGGTTCCGCGGTCGCACACCCGGACCGTCACGCAGATCGTCCGCTCCAACGTGTTCACCCGGTTCAACGCGCTCCTCGGGGCGATGTTGGCGGTCATCCTGGTGGTCGGGCCACTCCAGGACGCGCTCTTCGGGTTCGTCCTGATCGTGAACGCCGGCGTCGGGATCGTGCAGGAACTGCGGGCCAAGAGGACGCTCGATCGGCTGAGCGTGCTCACCGCTCCGAAAGCACACGTCGTGCGGGACGGTCAGGTCCACGAGGTTCCCGTCGATGGCGTGGTCCTGGACGATGTGTTGGAGCTGTCGACGGGGATGCAGGTCGTCGTGGACGGTGACCTGCTCGCCTCTGACGGGCTCGAGTTGGATGAGTCGCTCCTCACCGGCGAATCGGAGCCGGTGCCGAAGCAACCGGGTGATCCGGCCCTGTCGGGATCGTTCGTCGCCGCGGGCGCGGGCCGTATGGTTGCCACGGCGATCGGCGCCGACGCCTACGCCGTGAAGCTGGCGCTGGAAGCGAGACGGTTCAACCTCGCACGCTCGGAGCTTCGCGAAGGGGTCGACCGGATCCTTCGCTGGGTGACGATCGCGATCGTGCCGACGGCGGCACTCTTGTTCGTCAGCCAGCTGCGTCATCACGACAGCTGGCGAACGGCCGTATCGGGCGCCGTGGCAGGCACGGTGGCCATGATCCCGGAGGGACTTGTCTTGTTGATGAGCATCGCGTTCGCCGTGGCCGTCCTGCGGCTGGCCAAGCGGAACGTGCTGGTGCAAGAACTGCCGGCCGTCGAGGGGCTCGCGCGCGTGGACGTGCTCTGCATCGACAAGACCGGGACCCTCACCGCGGGCAAGCTCTCGGTCGTTTCGATCGAGCCGCTCGACGGGGAGGTGCGGGCGGAGGAGGCGCTCGCGGCGATCGCGGCCGCCGACGAGCACCGAAACGCCACGATGGCCGCGATCGCCGAGCGGTACCCGGCGGCGCCGGGCGGTTGGTCGCAGACCGCCTCGGTGCCGTTCTCCTCCGCCCGGAAGTGGAGCGCCGTCGCGTTCGAGGACCGGGGCTCCTGGTTCGTCGGCGGCGCCGACGTGCTGATCGGAGCGGACGACCCGGCGAGCGGCCGTGTGGCCGATGCGACGGCCGAAGGAGCGCGGGTTCTGGTTCTCGCTTCCGCCGATGGGATGCCGCAGGATGGTCGGCTCCCACCGTCGCTCCGACCGGCGGCTCTCGTGCTGCTGAAGGACACGCTTCGACCGGATGCGGCGCGGACGCTCGTCTACTTCCGCGAGCAGGACGTCACTGTGAAGGTGATCTCCGGAGACGACCCGCGGACCGTTGGCGCTATCGCCGGACAGC
>CAZDXK010000459.1:0-1722 GCA_964509215.1 uncultured Actinomycetes bacterium
GCTGCCGCCGCCGAGCCCGGCCGCGACCGGGATGCGTTTCGCGATCCGGATCTCGGCGCCGCGCATGGTGCCGCACGCCTCGGCGAGCGCGAGCGCGGCCACGAGCGACAGGTTCATGCCGCCGGCGTCCAGCCCTTCGGACAGCTCCATCTCGGGGTCGACGATCACGTCGAGCTTCTCCGCCTCGGTGACGGTCACCGCGTCCTCCAGCGAGAGCGGAAGCACCAGGCTCTCCAGGTCGTGGTACCCGTCGTCGCGCGCGCCGAGGACCCGGAGGAAGACGTTCAGCTTCGCGGGCGCGCGCCGCGTGACCGATCGGGGGGTCGCCGTCACGGCAGCGCCTCGGCGATCCGAGCGAACTCTGCCAGTGACAGCTGCTCGGCGCGGGCGCGCGGGTCGATGCCTTGCTCACGGAGGAGGTCTGCCGCGCGCCCGGGGTCCACGCCCAGCCGGACGACCGCGCTCCGCATCGTCTTGCGGCGCTCGGCGAACCCGGCGTCGACGACGCGCCAGAGCCGTGCGGGTTCGACCTCGACCGGCGGCTTGGCGAGTCGCTCGAGCCGAACGACGACCGACGCCACCTTCGGCCGTGGCCAGAACACGGACGGCGGCACGCGGCGGGTCAACTCACCAGAGGCCCGGTACGCGACGCGGACGCTCGCCGGCCCGTAGTGCTCCTCGCCCGGACCGGCCACCAACCGCTCGCCGACCTCGCGCTGGACCAGGATCACCAGACGCCCGACGGCCGGCGCCTCCTCGAGCACCGCCATCACGACCGGGACGGCGACGTTGTACGGGAGGTTCGCGCACAAGATCCAGGGTCCGTCCTTCAGCTCGCTCGCCCAGTCGAAGCGCGTCGCGTCGGCGGCGACGACGTCGACGTTCCCGACGCCGTGCGTCGATTCGCGGAGAGCGGGCAGCAGCGCCCGGTCGAACTCGATCGCCCGGACGCGCGCTCCGGTCGCCGCGAGCGCCAGCGTCAGGGATCCGAGCCCGGCTCCTACCTCGACCACCGCATCTCCCGGCCGTGCGCCTACCTCCGCGGCGATCGCACGGGCGAGGTTGGGATCGACCAGGAAATGCTGTCCGAGCGCCTTGGAGGGCCGGATGCCGTGGCGCTCAGCCAACTCTCGGACGGCGCCGGCCCCCAGCCCGCGCGGTCCCCCACCGGTCGCGCCGCTACCAGCTGATGCGGACGTCGAGGACGCCCCGGCCGAGCGGCGAGAGGACGGAGAACGCCTCGGGCGAGAGGTCGATGATGCGGCCGGGCGAGAAGGGTCCACGGTCATCGATCACGACGATAACCGTCCGCCCGGTCGCGAGGTCGGTGACCGTCACGTGCGTGCCGAAGGGGATCCAGGGGCTCGCGGCCGTGAGGCCCGACCACGGCGGGTCGTACCACGTCGCCTGTCCACCGGCCTCGTGACCGCCTGGGACACCTTGCGGCATCGTGGGGCTGACCGGGCCGCAGCGCCGCACCAGGTCGACCGGCGGCCGCACCACACGCTCCCCGCTGAGCGTCGTCGACGCGACGCGACCGTTCACCACGACGACCCGTTCCGTGACGAAGGCGAGCCCCGCCATGCCGGCGGAGACGACGTCGACCCGTCCGATCGGAAGCTCTGTCGTCCACACGGTCCGCGTGGCGAACGGGATCGACCGACGCAGCTCGCGCGTCAGGATCTGGACGCGATCGAAGACGACCGTCGAACCGACGTGAAG
>CAZDXK010000460.1:0-1719 GCA_964509215.1 uncultured Actinomycetes bacterium
ACGTACAACTTCCCCGACGGACGGGTCACCGACCATCGCATCAAGCACACCTCCCACCGGCTGCAGGACGTCCTGTTGGGAGGCGAGGCGCTCGACGAGTTCGTGGACCTGCTGCGCGCCGCGGAACGTGCGGATCAGTTGGCCACACCCGACGGGCCAAGAGATGAGAAGGAGTGATCGGTGCGTCCGGCATCGATCGTTCGCCGGGCGGCCGACTACCTGTCGCGCCACGACGTAGAGAGCGCGCTCCCGACGGCGGAGATCTTGCTGGCCAAGGTGCTCGGGACCGACCGCGCCGGGCTCTACACGCGAGACGAGGGCCTGTCGGCCGCCGAGGCCAAGCGGTTCGGACGCGTCTTGTGCCAGCGATGCGTCGGCGTGCCGCTCCAGCACCTCACCGGCGAGCAGGGGTTCCGGCGGCTCATCCTCGTCGTGAAGCCCGGCGTGTTCATCCCGCGGCCGGAAACGGAGATCCTCGTGGAGCATGCCCTCGCGGCCGTGGCCGGCGTGCCCGCGCCGGTGGTGGTGGACGTGGGGACGGGGAGCGGGGCGATCGCGCTCGCGATCAAGGATGAGCGTCCGGATGCCCGCGTGCTCGCGATGGATGTGTCGCCCGACGCGGTCGTGTTGGCTCTGGAGAACGCCGCCCGATCGAACCTCGACGTCGAGGTCGTCCTGGGGGATCTCCTCGAAGCTGTCCCGGTCGCGCTCCGGGGAGCCGTTGACCTGATCGTGAGCAACCCACCGTATGTGGAGCCGCATGAGCTCGCGGCGCTCCCACGTGAGGTGCGCGCCGACCCCCTCCTCGCGCTGATGGGCGGAGGAGGCGTGTACGAGCGGCTCTTCACCCAGGCATCCGAGGTGCTCCGGCCGGGAAGCGGCCTGGCGGTCGAGATCGGCGAGACGCAGGGTTCCGCCATCCGCGCGGCAGCCTCGTGGGCGGGGTTCGTGATGGTCGAGGTCCACCCCGACCTGGCGGGCCGGGACCGTGTCGTGACGGCACGGATGCCGGCGTAGCGGTGGACCCGATCGCCGACGCCGTCGCGTCCGTCGGCCGGGGCGAGTTGATCGTGTTCCCAACGGACACCGTGTACGGGATCGGCGCCGCCCCGCATGATCCCGCCGCGACGGCCCGGTTGTTCGATGCCAAGCGCCGTCCACGGGATCTCACGCTTCCCGTGTTGACCGCCACGCTCGAGATCGCCGCAACCCTGGCGCGGTTCGACGATCGCGCCGAACGCTTGGTCGGGGCGCTGTGGCCCGGCCCGCTGACGCTCGTGTTGCCGCGCACACGCGTGAGCCTGACCTGGGATCTGGGCGGCCATGCCATGACGATCGGACTACGCGTGCCGTCGCACCCCCTGGCGCTCGCCGTCCTGTCGGCGGCCGGGCCGATCGCCACCACCAGCGCGAACCGATCGGGCGCTCCTCCTGCCGTCACATGCGACGAGCTGCACGCCGCATTCGGAGACATGGTGGCGGTGTACCTGTGTCAGGAGGAGCCGCTGGCGGGGGCGGTGTCGACCGTCGTCGATCTGACGCAGCGTGACGCGCGGATCCTACGGGCCGGCGGGGTGGACGCGGACCACATCGCCCAACTCCTGGGCGGCGGAGCACCGCTGTTAGACTCGCCGCCTCCGGGGTGACCCGGGGTTCCATGACGTCGATCCTGGTGATCTGTACGGGCAACATCTGCCGCTCGCCGATCGCGGAGGGGCT
>CAZDXK010000461.1:0-1707 GCA_964509215.1 uncultured Actinomycetes bacterium
AGCTGAATCTCATCATCTGGGCGGGGTACGCCGAGCGCGGCGAGAACGACGCGGCGTTCGACTGGGTCACGCCGTTCGAGGAGGCGACCGGCTGCCAGGTCAACACGACCGACATGACCGATTCGGCGAACGGCGTGTCGCTCATGCAGAGCGGCGAGTACGACGGCATCTCGGCCTCCGGCGACGCCACCCTGCGGCTGATCGCGAGCGGCACGGTGGCGCCGGTGAACACCGACCTGATCCCGAACTACGCGAACGTGTTCGAGGGACTGAAGAACCAGCCGCACAACAGCGTCGACGGCGTCCCGTACGGGGTGCCGCATGGACGCGGCGCCAACCTGCTCATGTACAACACCAACGTGTTCCCCGAGGCTCCGACCAGCTGGGCCGGCGTCTGGGAGGATGCGGCGGCGAACTCGGGCGGGGTGAGCATCTACAACTCGTCGATCTACATCGCCGATGCGGCCCTGCACCTGATGGACACGAATCCCGACCTCGGCATCGAGAACCCCTACCAGCTGAGCGAGGAGCAGTTCAACGCGGCGATTGACCTCCTGGAGGCGCAGAGCGCGCACGCGGTGTACTGGGGGACCGCCGCCGAGCAGATCCAATCCTTCGCCGCCGAAGAGTCGGTCATCGGGACGACCTGGCAGTACCAGGCCAACGTCCTGACCGCCGACGGTGCTCCCGTCGCGGTCACGCTTCCGGAAGAAGGCTCGACCGGGTGGTCGGACACGTGGATGATCGCGACCGACGCGGCGAACCCGAACTGCATGTACATGTGGATGAACCACATCCTCTCGCCCGAGGCCAACGCGGCGGCAACCGTGTGGTTCGGTGAGGCACCGACCAGCCAGGCTGCGTGCGATGCCGCGGAGGAGCTCTCTCCGGGTCACTGCGAGACGTTCCACGCCACGGACGAGGAGTACTTCTCCAACGTCTGGTACTGGAGCACTCCCCAGGCGGACTGCGCCGATGACGACGACGCAACGACCTGCAAGGACGTGGATGAGTGGATCGAGGCCTGGACCGCGATCGTGGGCGGCTGAGCCGAGATCTGACCTGGAGCTGAATCCGGGTCCCCGGGCGGCCACCGTCCGGGGACCCTCCCGCTGCATGCGTCGTCCGAGTGAGGTGGCCGGCCCATGACGTCCGAGGTGGGAGGCGCGCCGCCGTCGCTGGGACGACGGCTCGCGAGGTGGCTGTACGTTCGGCCGAACCTCCAGCTGCGGCTGCTGCTGTCCGGCCCGCTGGCGTGGATCGGCCTCGCCTACCTCGGCTCGCTCGTCATCCTGCTGCTGAACGGGTTCTGGGCGAAGGACGCGTTCAGCGGCCGGGTCATCCCCTTCGCCTGGAGCCTCGACGCCTTCGCTTCGCTGCTCAGCGAGGAGGTCTACCGGACGATCGCGTTCCGAACCATCCTCGTCGCGGTCCTCGTCACCCTGACCGACATCCTCCTGGCCTTCCCGATCGCCTACTACATGGCCCGCGTGGCCGCACCTAGGACGCGCCGTCTTCTCGTCGTGGCCGTCCTGATGCCGCTGTGGGCGAGCTATCTCGTCAAGATCTACTCCTGGCGCACGATCCTGCAGGGGAACGGGCTCCTCGACTCCGCCCTCGCGCCTCTCGGCATCGACGGGCCGGGCCTCACTGCGGTCGTGAACAGCTGGCTGGTGCTCAGCTACCTCTGGCTGCCGTACATGATCC
>CAZDXK010000462.1:0-1702 GCA_964509215.1 uncultured Actinomycetes bacterium
GCGCCAATAGCTCACCAAGCTCATTGTGCACGTCGCTTGAACTGCATGAGACAATCGGCAAACCACTGTCCATCGTCGGTGAACAGCAGCCCGATTGTCCTTCAACCTTGGAATACGCATTTAAATCGACTCCACTGTCGATAATCTGCACTTTCGGAAAAAGTGAATTAGGTTAAGTGGCCAGGGCCATCAGGCTTTCGGCCAGCCGGATGATTTTTTGGGGCAGCGACCACGCTGAAGCGATCGACGATAATTCGCTTTGCATGATTTGTTGTCGTAAGACTTTGCGACGGTTGGCGTGCGAAGGGCGCCGCGCTGCGTCGTCCCAGGGCGAGTCGCTGCGATTGCAAAGTTCCTCGTGGCTCTTGTCCCAGGCCCAGAGTTCCACCAGCGTATGCATCCAGAGATTCAGATTGTACACCGCCAAGTTGGTCCAGATGTTGCGCACCTGCTGTTGGCCCGACCCCCACACTTCCTTCACGTCGTGAAAATCTTGTTCGATGGTAGCACGATCGGCAAATGCCTCCAGGACATCTTGGACTCTGGTCGTCGGATCGGTCGAGAAGAAGGCGTGCCAGCCATGATCTTCTTTCACGAGCACCACGCGAATCACGCCCCCTACCGGAGCGTAGGTTGCCAAGAAGGTCTTGTACGTTTTGGAAGCGGCCCCGCCGTAAACCGTGCATTCGATCGTTTGCCAGCCGCGCCCGTGTCCGGCCCGTTTGGCCAAACTGATTCTGTTCTTGCCATACTTGCGCGGCCGACCGCGACGGCGACGTTGTCCCGGCTTCAACTTCGGCGGCAAGTCGCGTAAGGCAGAGTCTTTGCGCAAGCGACCCACGACCACCACGTTCAAGAGCTTCAAAACTCGCCTCACGAAGGGCCGTTTGACATAGCCGCCATCGACGACAATCCAGACGATTTTGCCCGCTTTTTTCAACAGCGGAACGATCCACTCGACCAGCCGCGCGGCCAACTGCAGTTTCGTGGCGAACCGCGGCCAACCGCGAGACTTGGGGATCGTCGCCAGGGTTTGCTGGCGGACGTAAAGCATCGCCCGCAGCGGCAACGCCAAGGGGCCCCACTGAGGATGCCTGAGAGCCAGCGAAATCGTGACCCAGATGTGTCCATACAGAAACGGCTGGCCGGCCGGTCCCGGCGTCGGATTGTGATGAACGTCGGCGCCTTCGACCTTGGGCCCATACCGCTTGGTTGGCGAATCGTCGATCACCAACAACAGACGCTCCGGCAGCGGCAAGGTCTTGAAGACGAGCGCTACCAGTTGTGCCGCAATCGATTCGGTCTTGCGTCCAAGGGCCGCCAGGAAGTAGTAATAGTCGTCGAAGTCGTCGCTGATGCCGGCGGCCCGCAGCCAGGTGGTTACGGTCCGCCGTCCGCCCGCAAACAGAATGCCAACCATCAGCATCGGCAAACGCCAGCGATTGCGCGCGTGCAGACCGGCAGAGAGCCACTGGCTCCACTCCGACCACTGCTCCGGACATTCCCAACGACATTCAGTATTCGCCATCCTTGGCTCTCCCATCGTGCGGCTTGTTTAGCAACCGCAGCATGATGGAAGAGCCTTTTTTCTTGGATATCAGTTATCGACGTTTTTTCCGAAAGTGCAGTTAGTGAGATCTATCCCTAATAATCGCATCTCACGCTCTCGCGTGGACAAGCTCGAAGAGAATAGTAAGTAAAG
>CAZDXK010000463.1:0-1702 GCA_964509215.1 uncultured Actinomycetes bacterium
TGTTCACGGTGTCGTTCACGATCTCCAGGGCCTGGAGGATCGGGACGCCGGCCCGCATCAACATGCTCAGGGTCGAGGAGAAGCGCGCGATGGCGACCTTGTGGAACAGGGGGCCGAAGACGGGCACGCGGATCTTGATCGCGTCGATGCGGGCCCGCCCCGCGTCCGACTTCTTGTACCGCTTGAACAAGAAGGCGGCTCCGACGGAGGCGAGGATGACCATCCACCAGTACTTGGTGAACACGCGCGACATCGCGAGTAGGACCGTCGTGGGGAGCGGCAGCTTGCTGTCCAGGCTGGCGTAGATCGTCTCGAACTGCGGGACGATGAATAGGAGCATCGCCGACATGATCAGGACGACCAGGGCCACGACCACGACCGGATAGGTCATCGCCGACTTGATCTGCCGGCGGAGCGAGACCTCCTTCTCGATCTGGTCCGCCAGTTGGAGCAGGACGTCGTCCAGCACACCCCCGGTCTCGCCGGCCTTGACCATCGCGATGAACGTGTTGTTGAACGCCTTCGGGTGCTTGCCCATTGCGCCCGACAGCGACGAGCCCTGCTCGACGTCGGTTCGCGTCTGAACCAGGACCTTCGCGAGCTCCTTGCTCTCGGTCTGGTCGGCCAGGATCGAGAGCGCCCGCAGGATCGGCAGGCCGGAGTTCACCATCGTGGCGAACTGGCGGCAGAAGATGGCGACCTGCTTGAGCTTGACCCGTCCGGGACGGAGGTTGATCTCCATCTTCAGGCCGGCGTTGGCCTTCTTCACCTCGACGGGCGTCATGCCCATCTGGCGCAGCTTCTCCAGGACCAGCGTTTCGCTGTCGCCGGCCAGCTGCCCGGTGACGAGGTTCCCGGTTCGGTCCCGGACCTTGTAGTCGTAGGTCTGCGTCATCGGTTCTCAGCTCTCCCCATCAATAATCACCGAGCATGATCCCGGCGGAGGCCGCAGCGCCGTACCCGGCGTCGAAGCTCGCGCCCGCCCCACCGATCAGCCGGTTCAGCTCTTCGGGGTCGTGGCAGCGCTCGTAGGCGAGTTGCTGCGTGACCTTCCCGGCCTTGACGAGGGTGGCGAGCGACTGGTCCATCGTCTGCATCCCGAACCGGCCGCCGGCCTGCATGATCGAGTAGATCTGGTGCGTCTTGCCCTCGCGGATCAGGTTGCGCACGGCCGGCGTGCAGATCAGGACCTCCACGGCCACGGCTCGCGAGTGGCCGTCGGCGGTCTGCAGCAGCTGCTGTGTCACGACGCCCTGGAGGGTCGTCGCGAGCTGCACGCGCACCTGCTGTTGCTGGTGCGGAGGGAAGACGTCGATGATGCGGTCGATCGTCTGCGGCGCATCCTGCGTGTGGAGGGTGGCGAACACGAGGTGCCCCGTCTCGGCGGCGGTGATCGCCGTCGAGATCGTCTCGAGGTCCCGCATCTCCCCGACCAGGATGACGTCCGGGTCCTGCCGAAGGACGTGCTTCAGGGCCTGTGAGAACGAATGCGTGTCCGCCCCGACCTCGCGCTGGTTCACGATGCACCGGTCGTGCTTGTGGAGGAACTCGATCGGGTCCTCGACCGTCATGATGTGGGCCTGCCGCTCCCGGTTCACGATGTCGACCATGGACGCGAGGCTCGTCGACTTGCCCGAGCCGGTCGGCCCGGTGACCACGACGAAACCCCGCGGGTAGCGAGCCAGATCGGCGACGACGCTTG
>CAZDXK010000464.1:0-1688 GCA_964509215.1 uncultured Actinomycetes bacterium
CGGCCAGGGCGGATAACGACGTGAACGACTCGAAGGTGATCTCGTCGGTCGGGCGGGGAACGGTCTGGAAATGGTCGAAGAGCCAGATGGACTCGAACCCGAGCCGATCGGCCTGTCGCGCGACCTCCGTCGTCCGCCGCCACGCGTCGAGGGGATCCCAATCCGCGTACTCGCCCACCCAGCCCTGCGGAACGACGGCGCCCAGCTTCATGCAGGAAGCCTAGCGTCAGGCGTTGAGTGCCGCGAACCCCGCAGGCACGGCCAGCGCGGCGACCGAAGCAGCAGCCCCGACCCGCTGGAAGAGTGCGCGGTACTGCGCTCCCACCTCCGACCAGACCATCCGGCGGCTGTAGTCGTAGGCCTTGCGGCCGAGGGCAGCTCGGAGCTTGTCGTCCCCGAGGACCTCGTTGAGTGCGGACGCGAACGCGCCTGGTGAGGGATCCGGCACGAGGACGCCCCGCCCGCCGGCCAGGAGCTCCGTCGCGTAGGCGTACGGTGTCGAGACGATCGCCCGGCCGGCGCCCATCGCGTACGAGAGCGTGCCGGAGACCATCTGGTCCAGGTCCGGGTAGGGAGTGACGACGATGTCGGCGGCCTGCAGCCAGCGGGTCATCTCGACCCGGTGGGCGAATTCGTCGACGAACCGGACGTGGTTCCCGAGCTTGAGCGCCTTGACCCGCGCGACCAGGGTCCCTCGATAGGTTTCCCCCTCGGCTTCGAGCAGGTCGGGATGCGTGACGCCCACGACGACATAGGTCACGGCGGGATTCGCCGCGATGACGGCAGGAAGAGCCTCGAGCATGAGCTCGTAGCCCTTGGTCGGGCCCAGGAGGCCGAAGCTCAGGATCACCTGGCGTCCCTCGAGACCCAGGCTCGCCTTGATCACGGCCGGGTCGGCAAGGGGCAGGTCCGGCACGCCATGGGGGATGACGTTGAGACGTTGCGGGTCGACGCCGTAGTCGGTCGTGAGCAGCTTCGCCGCGGAGCGGGACATCACCACGGTCGCATCGACGCTGGCGATCAGGTCCGCCAGGATCGTGCGCTGCCGGGGCGTCGGCGTGCGGAGGATCGCATGGAGCGTGGCCACTGCCGGGACGTCGAGTGCCTGCACGAGGTCGAAGACGTACTCGCCCTGGTCGCCTCCCCACGTGTCGTAGTCGAACTGGATCGAGGCGGCCTCGACGCAGGCCCCGAGGGCACGTCCCGTCGCCGCGTAGTCGGCACGCTCGTCGCGGCGGATCCGGTGGTGGACCTCGAGCGGAAACGGCGTTCCTCGTCCGGGTGGGAGCAGGACGGCGATCTCGCGATCACCCGTCGCAGCCGCCAGATCGCGCGTGAACGTGGCGATCCCACAGCGACGCGGGGGGTAACTGGAGACGAAGGCAGTCCGTGCGATGACGTAGGTCCTCTCGGTCGATCGAAGCCGCACCGGTCCGTCGCTGGGACGGTCGCTCCGTGAGCCGGTTCTGCGTAGAAGGTTCAGCGGCCAGCCCGCAACGGGTCGGCCGCTGTTCCGTGGAGTCCGATGGAGCGGCCCGTCCGATGGGCGGGCCGCTCGATGCGGGCTAGGCGGAGCGCACGTTGTTAGCGCGCGGGCCCTTGGGGCTCTGCTCGACGTCGAAGACGACGGGCTCGCCGCCGACGAGGCGGTCGAAATCGAGCGAGGTGTCGAGACCGCCGCGATGGAA
>CAZDXK010000465.1:0-1685 GCA_964509215.1 uncultured Actinomycetes bacterium
CATGGCGCTTGTTGCCGGCTGCGGTGACGAGGACGAACCGGCAGCAAGCGATACGGCCGAGGTCACGCCCGAGGATTGCCAGGCCGAAAAGCTCGCGACCTTCAAACCAGGCACGTTGACGGTGGCCACCGACACCCCTGCGTTTCCGCCGTACTTCGAAGACGACGACCCGACGAACGGCAAGGGCTTCGAGAGCGCGGTGGCCTACGCGATCGCGGATCAGCTCGGATTCGCGCCGGAGGACGTCGAATGGGTAATTGAGTCGTTCAACTCCTCGTATGCCCCTGGGGACAAGGACTTCGACTTCGATCTGAACCAGATCTCGATCACTCCGAAGCGGGCCGAGCAGGTCGACTTCTCCTCCACTTATTACGAGGCCAGCCAGGCAGTTGTTGCCCTGAAGGGGAGTGAAACCGCAGACGCTGCCGGCTTGGCTGATGTGGCCGCCGCCAAGATCGGCGTGCAGATCGGGACCACGAGCCTGGAAGCGGTCGACGCTTCGATTCAGTCCGAGCAGGACGTGCAGGTATTCGACACCTCGAACGACGTCGTCTCCGCCCTCAAGCAGGGCCAGGTCGACGCGATCGTCGTCGACGTGCCGACCGCGTTCTTCCTGACGGCCGTGCAGGTGCCGAGTGGCGAGATCGTAGGCCAGTTCTCAGCGCCCGGGGGCGACGAATGGGGAGCGCTCCTTGAACGCGACTCCCAGCTGACCGGCTGCGTTTCGCAGGCGATCGACGCTCTTCGCGAGTCCGGCGAGTTGGCCGCGATCGAGGAAGAGTGGATGAGCGCAGCGGCTGACGCTCCGATTCTGGAGTAGTCGTCAGCCGGCGCCACGAACGCGAGGCGGCGCGTAAGCGCAAGGCCCGCCGTGGCCAGATCATCGCTGCCGTCTCGACTGTGGTGGTCATCGGCGGCCTCAGCGCCCTGATCTTCACAAGTTCAGGCTGGCCGGACGTGAGGGAGTCGTTCTTCGACTCTGGCGATTTCAGAGCGATCTTTCCCGACGTCCTTCGCGGCTTCTGGCTTGACGTCAAGATCTTCATGATCGTCGAGGTCGTGGTCCTGATCTTGGGCTTGGTTGTCGCCCTGATTCGGACCGTCAAGGCCCCCGCCCTCTTCCCGTTGCGGATCCTGGCAGTCATCTACACGGACGTGTTCCGCGGTGTACCCACGATCCTCCTCGTCTACCTGATCGGCTTTGGCGTACCGGCGCTCGCGCTGGACGGAATCCCCACGGACCCAGTCATCCTGGGTGGCGCCGCGCTGGCCCTCTCGTACGGCGCCTATGTGGCCGAGGTCTACCGCGCCGGCCTGCGATCCGTCCATCGCGGACAGCACGACGCGGCGCTGGCGATTGGGCTGAGCGAGGGGCAGACTCTGCGCCACGTGATCGTGCCGCAGGCCGTGCGCAACGTCGGACCGCCGCTCTTAAACGACTTCATCGCATTGCAGAAGGACGTCGCCCTCGTCGCGATCCTCGGTCCGCAAACCGCCTTCCGGATCGCCCAGATCGAGGCGTCATCCGACTTCGTCTATACCCCGCTTCTGGCTGCGGCGATGCTCTACCTGGTGATCACGGTGCCAATGGCCCGCCTGCTGGACCGCTGGGGGCTGGGAGGGATCACGCGCTGATGGATGTGCCGGTCCTTCGAATCGAGGCGGTGACCAAGGCCTTTGGGGAG
>CAZDXK010000466.1:0-1674 GCA_964509215.1 uncultured Actinomycetes bacterium
CCCCCAAGCTTGGTCGCGCGGGACGCGCGGGCGCTGTCGGTCGACAGCCCGGTGTTGCCGAACGCCTGGAGCATGACCTTCGACGCCACCACGAACGCGACACGGTTCCTGAACGCCTTCAAGATGTCGGACCGTTGCCAGGACGCTCTGAGGCTGTAGAAGTTGTTCCAGACGTTCTGGGTTCCCTGTCGGATCTGCTCGCCCGACATCACCGGGTGCGGTGTCAGCAGCTTTGGCCGCTTCGCCTGCGGAATCAGCCAGTGACGCGACACCGGGATGCCGTCGACCGTCGGCATGTCGTCGCCCTGTTCACGCTCCCACCGCTCAAAGTCCAGTGTTCCCGGGAACGGCGTCAACGTCACGAACTGCGCAAAGCTGATGCCGGCCCGCTTGGCCAGCTCGGCCGTCGCGTCGAAGGTGTCGGGACGGTCGCTGGGCAGACCGAAAATGAACGAGCCAAGAATGTAGACGCCGTGTTTCCGGAACGTCTGAAGACGCTCCACGAGCGCCTCACCCGCAAGGTTGAAGTCCTTGTAGACGTCCTTCAATCCTTCCGGGGTGACCGCCTCGATGCCGACGAGGGCGCCTCTGATGCGCGCCGCCCTCATCGCGTCGAGGAACTCCGGATCCTCGGCGGACTCCATGGTGATCTGGGTGAAGAAATTCAGATCGCTCGGGAGCTGCGCCATCAGGGCCATCAGCTCGAACCGCTCGTCGCGAAGCGCCTTGAGCTCGTTGTACCTGGTCTTGTCCTCGCGCCGGGCGGCCATCTTGAGGTCATCGAGGGTGACCGGGTAGAAGTTGTCGTCGGCCAGGGCGATGAACCGGAAGCCCATCCGCCGAAGTTCGACGATCTCTTCGATGACCGGGTTGACCTCGCGCTGACGAGGCTTCTGGCCATCGGTGCGCCACACCGAGCAGAACGAGCAGTGCTTGGGACATCCGCGCACCGTCTGCACCGACGCCCAGCAATATTTCTCGCGCTGCATCAGGTCCCAGCGCGCTTTTCGGAACTTGCCGGCGTCCAACCGGCCGCCGTCGTAGATCCGTTTCGGCGCTCCACTCACGCAATCCTCGATCACCTGGCCCCAGGCGACGTCGCCGTCACCCTTCACCACGGCATGCGCACCGCCACGCTCGAGCGCCTCTTCCGGAAACAACGTAGGGTGGCTGCCGCCGTAGACCACCCATGCCCCGCGCGCCCTGGCACGTTGCCCAAGCTCGTAGCCGACCAGGGCGTTGCCGGTGTGGACGCCGATACCGATCACGTCACCCTTCTCGAGCTGGTTGGTGTCGAACGGCTCGAGCGACTCGTCGCTCAGGATGGGATCGCCCCACCTGGCTGGTGTGGATGCCGCGAGCACAAACATCCAGCGCGGGGTGATGAAACCCGTCCCGAAGGAAAAGTGACTCGGATTGACGATATGTACGCGCACGAAATCTCCCCGTAACGTCCGAAAACTCCGCCGACCACGCAAGGTTGCGTTGCGCATCGCTCAGGCCCAGTAGTGTCCCAAGACTCAGCCGACTCCACGGTTGGCCGGCTCGCACCTCATCAGTGCCGCGGACCAGGCGGAACGCCCATCACTGGTCGGGGCCGATCTCCCCGCGCTCACACATCTCCAGCATGGCGATGAACTCGTCGATGTCGTGCTGGTCGGCGAATGAGAGACG
>CAZDXK010000467.1:0-1668 GCA_964509215.1 uncultured Actinomycetes bacterium
GTGATCACACGCTCGCCCAGGTGCGCCTGGTACGCACCGATGTGCTGCGTGATCCCGCCGAACTCGCCCGCAACGACGTCCGTCTCGCGGATGGCGTCCAGGAGCTTCGTCTTCCCGTGGTCGACGTGTCCCATCACGGTCACGACCGGCGGTCGGGGGATGAGCTGGGATTCGTCCACTTCCTCTTCGGGCTCGGCGTCGAGCTCTTCCTCGACCCCGATGATCTCCGCGTGGTGGCCCATATCGGCCGCGATCAGCTCGATGGCCTCGTCGGAGAGCGAGGTGGTGGCGGTCACCATCTCCCCTGCCAGGAACAGGATCTTGACGATGTCGGCGGGTGACTGCCCGAGTTTCTCGGCGATGGTCTGCGGCGTCGCACCCCGAACGAACTGCATGACGGGGAGCGCCGGCTTGGCCGGAAGTGTCGCGGTTCGGGCCGGGGCGGCCGTCGCTGGAGTCGCGGAGGCCACACGCTGGGCAGGGTCCGGCGGAGAGTCGGCTTCGGCGGCGTCCACCGACGCATCGGGGACGGCCATCACGACCGGCTTCGCAGCGGGCGCCTTCTTCTTCGGCTTGCGGGGAGCGGGGGCCGGCTCGAGGACTTCGCGTCGCTTAGGCGTGGCGGCGGTGGCCCTGCCGCCGCTCGCCCGGAGCCGCGGGATCAGATCCTCGGGCACGCCCGACGAGGCCGACCGCCCGGCCGCCCCCATCTGTTCGAGGGTGGCCACGAGATCCTTGCTCGTGACCCCCAGTTCCTTGGCCAGCTCGTGAACCCTCACACCGCTCCCATCAGTCGTTCCAATCCGTTCCCTAGCCTATCGGCTGCGTCCGCCGTCAGACCCGTCCGAAGCGCTCGGTCGAACGCCCTGCTTCGCGTCGCGGCCTCGATGCACCTGACATCGAGATGCACGTACGCCCCGTGCCCCGGGGCCGAGGGATCGATGACGACCTCTCCGTCGCCAGCGCGCGCCACCCGGACCAGGTCGCACTTCGGCGCCTTCCCGCGGCACCCGACGCACGTCCGCTCGGGTAACGCCATCGCTCACGCTTCCGCAGGCGCCTCGGCCGGCTCGTCGACCGGATCGTCGGAGGGAGCGGCCGAGTCGGAGGCAGACCCTGCCCCCACGTCAGGTGCGTCCTCCGTCTGCGGAACAGCGGACTGCGGGTCGCCGAGCGGGGCAGAGTCGGCCGGAGGCTCGACCGCGACCGGTTCCACGGCAACCGGCGGCGCGACCGGCGGCGCGGGAGGCGGCGGACGCGACTCGTCCGCGACCTGCGCCTCGGACTTGATGTCGATACGCCAACCCGTCAACCGCGCGGCAAGGCGGGCGTTCTGTCCCTCCTTGCCGATCGCGAGCGACAGCTGGTAGTCCGGCACGATGACCAGCGCCGTGCTCGTCGCCTCGTCGATCCGAACCTCTTTCACCTTGGCGGGCTGGAGCGCGTTCGCGACCAGCTCGGAGGGGTTCGGGCTCCACGGCACCACGTCGATCTTCTCTCCGCGGAGCTCGTTCACCACCATACGGACGCGGGAACCCTTCGGCCCCACGCACGCGCCGACCGGGTCGACACCGGGCTCGTTCGACGACACGGCGATCTTCGAGCGGTGCCCGGGCTCGCGCGCCACCGCCTTGATCTCGACGATGCCCTCCTCGATCTCGGGGACCT
>CAZDXK010000468.1:0-1667 GCA_964509215.1 uncultured Actinomycetes bacterium
CCTCGCACGGCTCGATGCCGCTGCGCACCGACAACGCGGTCGTGAAGGCCGCCGAGGTCGTCCGGCGGATCGCGACCTACCGGCCCGCGTACCACCTGAGCGAGAGCTGGAAGCGATTCGTGGAGGGGATGCAGTTCCCCGACGACCTGCGCGCGAAGCTGTCGCGAAGCGAGGGCATGTACGAGACGCTGGAGGGACTGCCCATCGGCGTCGCCCGCGAGTTCGACGCGACGCTCCACACGACCTTCGCACCGACGATCTTCCACGGCGGAACGAAGATCAACATCATTCCGGATACCGCCGAGGTCCACGTCGACATCCGGACGATCCCCGGCGACGAGAGCCCGCAGGTGCGGGCGATGCTGCAAGAGGCGATCGGCGACCTGTGGGATCAAGTCGAGATCGCGGCCGAGGGCGACAACCCCGCCACCTCATCCCCGATGGACACGCCGCTCTGGGATGTCCTCACCAAGGTGAGCGCCCGGCTCGTTCCCGGCAGTGTCACCGTGCCCGGCACGATCGTGGGCGCGACCGATGCGCGGTTCTTCCGCCGCAAGGGCACCGTCGCGTACGGCTACGGTCTGCTGAGCGAGCGCATCTCCTACAACGACTTCATGAGCATGTTCCACGGCAACGACGAGCGCGTGGATCAGGAGTCGCTTCGGCTCTGCACCGAGCTGTGGGAGCAGACCGCGCGGGAGTTCGTCGGCTAGTCCGGCCCGCAGTCGCAGGGGAGGCGCTCTTCCAGCAGGGGGCGGTCCCAGCCGCCGAGATCGGCCGCGACGTCGTAGGTGCTCTGCAGGAAGGCGAGGAGCGTCGCCGCCGGATCGGCCGCGGTCCGAACGGCTTCGTACGGCAGGATGAACTCGCCGCGTGCGTCGAGCCACTGCGCCGCGCCGGGTCGGATGGCCGCTCCAGCGAGCCCGGCAGGTGGCGGCATCGCGTAGCTGTAGAACTCGGGCTCAGGCGCGTCATCGCTCCCTGGCCAGAAACCGGCGGCGATGAGCTCATGCGAGTAGGACTCGTGCATCACGTGGATGTGCACATTCGGTGCACTCCCGCCCGCGTACCGCGGCGCGCGCCGGCCCGAGAATCGGGCGCTCGCGAGATCGAATCCTCCCCAGAAGAAGTGGACCGGGCTCGCCTTCCCAAGGAACCCCGCTCGGAAACGGTCGAAGACGAGCTGTGTCCTCACCAGGATGGTGTGGAATCGCTGCACGATCTCTCGGTCGTAGGGTCGGACCTGTACGTCATCCAAGAACGGGACAGCTGGCGCGACCTCGGTCGGGACCGGCACGATCTTTGGATCGGCCACGCCGAGCAGCGCGAGGCTCCCGATCAGGTCGCGATAGAGGTCGGCGACGGAGATCGCACGGAGCGGGATCGCGGAACGGCCGCCGCGGCTCGTGACGATGACGAGCTCGTGGTCGACGAAATCGAGGTCGATCTGGAAGGCGTCACTCCCGGAAGGGGTCATCGACGTCGTCAGACCTCGCGGCGTGACGAGGAGCGTCGAGTTCCACCAATGGTTCACCAGCGGAGTGAGCGCCAGGCGGATCTTCCCGACGACCTGGGTACACATGTGGACGAGGTGCAGCGTGTCCTTCGACTCCGCGTATCCGAGCCGGGGCCATACGTCCAGCGCGGGATCGGTCGGCAACAGCGGG
>CAZDXK010000469.1:0-1665 GCA_964509215.1 uncultured Actinomycetes bacterium
ACGCGAGCGTTCGCGCACGAGGAGGGCTACCTGCCGCACCAACAGCACGAGCTGCACGCCGTGGACATCACGCTCGAGTACTCACGGCCGTTCCGGGCGCTGAAGCTCTGGCTCGCGTTCCGGGCGCACGGGGCGCCGCAGTTCCGCGAGGCGATCGCGCAGAACCTCCGCGAAGCGGACCTGCTCTACCGTGCGGCCTCCGCCGCCGCCGACTTCGAGACGATGGTCGAGCCGCCGCAGCTCTCGATCGTGCCGATCCGGCACACGCCGGCCGGTGTCGCCGACCTCGACGCGCACAACGACGCGCTTGCGAAGGCGATCCAGGCGGACGGGCGCGTGTACCTGGCATCGGCGCTCATCGACGGCCGGGTGTGGCTACGGCCGTGCTTCGTCAATTTCCGCACGACCGAGGACGACGTGCTCGCGATCGTGGACGTCGCCCGCGAGCTGGGGGAGCGGATCGCCGCGGAGGGCCCGTGACGGACGAGCTCCTCCCGGCCGAACGGAAGGTGCTCGACGCGCTCGGCGACCGTTCGCTCGACTTCCGCGCGATGTGGGCCGTCTCGAACCTGTTCCGCGCGTCCGCCGCGATCCGCAGGCACATGGAGGCCAACGTCCTTGCGGCCGACCGGCTGTCGTGGACCGGCTTCACCGGTCTGTGGGTGCTGTGGGTGTGGGGCGAGATGGAGTCCCGCGAGTTCGCGCAGGCGGTCGGCGTGAGCCGTCCCACCGCGACAGGCGTCGTGACCACCCTCGAGGGCCGTGGCTTCGTCCGCCGGAAGAAGGACGCGCGCGACGGCCGGATGGTCCTGGTCTCGTTGACCGCGGCCGGGACGCGCAAGATCGAGCAGCTGTTCCCCACGTTCAACGCCGAGGAGACCGTCGTCACCGCCCACCTCGACGCGCGGGAGCAGGAAGTGCTGGCGAGGTTGCTGCGCTCGATGTACCGCGCCGTGGACCCCAACGGCGACTAGTCCGCGATGGACTAGGTCAGGGTGACGCGTACGGGCATCCGCTTGATGCCGTTCACGAAGTTCGAGCGGATCCGTTCGACCGGCCCGGCGAACTCGATCGACGAGAGGCGCGGCAGCAGTTCCTGGAACAGGATCTTGGTCTCCAGGCGCGCCAGGTGCGCGCCCAGGCAGAAGTGCGGACCCCCGGGTCCGAACGTGACGTGATCGTTCGGCTTGCGCGTCACGTCGAATCGATAGGGATCGGCGAACATCTCCTCGTCGCGGTTCGCGCTGATGTACCAGGTGACGACCTTGTCCCCGGCCTTGATCTGCTGACCGCGGAGCTCGACGTCGCGTGTTGCCGTCCGGCGGAAATGCAGCACCGGCGTCGCCCATCGCAGGATCTCCTCGGTCGCGCTCGAGATCAGCGACGGATCGTCCTTCAGCAGCTGCATCTGCTCCGGGTTCTGCATCAGCGCCAGCATGCCGGCGGTGATGGTGTGCCGCGTGGTCTCGTTCCCCGCGATCATCAGGAGCGAGAAGTAGTTGTGGAACTCGTGGTCGTTCAGCCGCCCTTCGTTCTGCGCCATGGTGAGCGCCGAGATCACGTCGTCGGTCGGCTCCTTCCGGCGGAGCTCCTTCTGACGGTCGGCGTAGGCCCACACCTCGTACGCGGCGGGGGAGCGGAACGGCAGCAGGCGGTACGCCTCGG
>CAZDXK010000470.1:0-1664 GCA_964509215.1 uncultured Actinomycetes bacterium
GTTACGATCGCACCGAGGACGCCGGCACCGATCAGCGTGCCGCGCGCGCCGAAGAGGTTGGCAGCGGGTCCGGTCAGCGCGAACGACAGTGGCAGCAAGCCGATCGAGATGAACCAGTCCAGGCTCGAGACGCGCCCGAGCAATTGACGCGGAACGAGCCGCTGCTTGGTGGTCACCCAGACGATCGTCCCTGCGGTCTCGAGCGCGTTGAACGAGAAGCACGCGAGCATCGCTTGCCATGGAGCGTGTGCCAGGCCGAAGCCGGCGACCGCCAGCGTCGACAGGGTCCACGCGATGTACATGAACGTGATGAAGCGGCGCGGCGCCGCACGCTGTCCCATCACTATCGCTGCCCCGATCGCCCCGACCCCGCCCATGGCGAGGATGAACCCCAGGGTCAACGGGCTGCCGCCCCACCGGTCCTTCACCAGTAGCGGCAGCAACACCTCTTGCGGCCCGATGAACAATAGATAGGCGAATGCGGCGGCCAGCAACGTTCCCCACAGCCACACACGCTCGCGCACGAAGCGGAATCCCTCTCGAACCTCGGCGAACGCCGAGGTGGGGCCTCCCTCCGGTGATGTCTCGATCGGGCGGGAGCTCATGAGCAACAGTGCGACGATCGACGCCCCGAACGTCGCCGCGTCGACCAGGAACGCACCGCCGGTGCTCCATGCGACGAGGAAGCCTCCGACCGCGGGTCCGGCGAGACGCCACGCGGCGGGCCGCACGAACTGGTCCAGCGCGTTGGCCTGGATGAGCAGGTCGGTGGCGACCAGGTCGGGCACGATCGCGTCGAACGCGGGGCCGAAGAACGCGGTCCCTCCACCGTAGAAGGCTGCGAGCACCATGAGGTGCCAAAGCTCGAGATGTCCGGTGAGCGAGAGCACGCCCATCGCGCCGACGGCGACGCCCCGGATGAGGTCAGCCGCGATCAGTACCCGTCGTCGATCGAATCGGTCGCTCACGACACCTCCGACGAGCAGGAACAAGACGTTGGGGATCGTCATCGCCAGCCCGACGAGCGAGAGCGCGGTCGGCGCGTCCGACAGCTCGTACACCTGCCAGGCGAGGGACACGATGAAGATCCCGTCCCCGACGAGGGAAACGGTCATGCCCGACCAGAGCAGCCGGAAGTCTCGCTGCTTGAGCGGTTCGAAGATCACGGGGCGCCGTCGTCCAGACGGACCCCCGCTCCCCCTCGGGTCGGGATCCTTCCCCATCGATTCGGTATCGGAGCGTGGGATGGGCTGCTTGACCTGCCCCGGGCGCAGGTCGGCTACGTCAGATGGCCGCCCCGGGTCGGTCGAAGACAGGGTATCCCGGCGGTAGGCCGAGCGAGATCAGTCCGAGGCGCAAGAGCTCCAGGATCTCCATCGCTGGCGGCCAGCCAGGTGATCCCCCGGTGAAACGAGATCGCCTCTACCCGGCGTGCGAGATGTCGGTCGTCGCCGGGACCAGCGATCGGTTCGACAGGGGCTCGTCGAGCGGTTCCTCCGCGGCCGACGTGGACGGAAGGTACACGTGGAACGAAGCGCCCCCACCGTCGCGCTCCTCGACCCAGGCACGTCCACCGTGGAGCTCGGCGAAACGAGTGACCAGGGAGAGGCCGATCCCGACGCCCGGGTTGTGCGTCACGACCTCGTTCCCCTGACGGAACGGCT
>CAZDXK010000471.1:0-1650 GCA_964509215.1 uncultured Actinomycetes bacterium
TCACGAGTTGGGCCTCGGCGTTCTTCTGCTCGGTCACGTCGTACATCACGCCTTGCAGATAGAGGGGACGGCCGCCGTCGTCGGCGAGCGCCTCGGCCTCCTCGTGGATCCAGATGACCCGGCCGTTCTTGCCGATGATCCTGTATTCGCACTGCATGCGGGGTTCGCCGTTCAAGATCCGAAGCTCGGCGTTGAGAGCTAGCTCTCGATCCTCTGGCAGGATCCGCTCGCGCCACAGGTCGGCCTGGCCCGTCCATTCGTCGGGCGTGAACCCCAAGATCGATTCGACCTTCGGGCTGATGTACGTCCATGCCCCGTCCTTGCCGAACTCGGCGATGTAGACGACCGCCGGTAGGCCCTCGACGAGGGACCGGTACTTGGCCTCCGCCTCTCGCATCTGTCGCTCGGTCCGTCGGTACTCGCCGATGTCGACCATCAGTCCGTTCAGTCGGACCAAGACCAGCACGAACAGCAATGCCGAGGCACCCGCGAGCACCGGCACGTCGACCTGCTCGCCGCGCAATGCCTGGATCACCTCGACGGTGGGGGCGATCAACGAGGCACCGGCGAGCACGGCGAGACGTCTGCGAGGGTGACGGAGGTCGCCTTCGGGCGTGGGCTCGTCCAGATCGACCATCGACGGGTGGAGAGCGGCCGCGCCCCAAAGGAGATAGAAGAGCCCCCACCCGAGCTCCAGCAGGCCCGTGGTGTTGTCGTACGACCCGTGCAGCAGGATCAGCGTGTAGATCGTGTCGGTCGTGAACAGCACGACGACCGATCCGGCCATCAGGTAGAAGGCCGGCGGCCGCTTCCCGCGGTCGACCGCGAGCCGGACGGCCACGCCGAACAGGAGCAGGTCCATGATCGGATAGGCCATGGCGGTCAACTTCTCCAACAGCGTCAGGGACTGGTCGTACGCGTACGGTGCCAGAAGGAACACCCATGACAGGGTTCCAACGCCGACGGCGATGATCAGAGAGTCGATCAGGCTCGCGCGGTCTCGCCCCGGGCTCCTGCGGCGCACCAACAGCAGGACACCGGCGATCAGGAAGGGATAAACGCTGAGGTAGAGGAGGTCGCCGATCGACGGGAACGGCGGCGTGGTTCCGAAGAACGGCTCGTAGTTGTAGGTGATCACGTCGCCGGCCACGAAGAGCGCCTGGCCGATGGCCACCAGGTACCACGGCAAGCGCTGTCGCGGCTCGTGCAGCCTCGCTGCGACCACCATCGCGACGGATGCCGAGATCCCGATGAGGTTGAACAGCGGGCCAACGCGGATGGGGTGGACGAACACGAAGGCGGTCAGCATGGCACCGCCGATGGAGAGGTAGATGGCCCACGCTCGAGTTCTCATCGCTCCATCCGTATCGGGCGAGGCAACCGGCAACCTTAGTCGGTTCGGGATCGTCTAGGCGGAGGCGGCGACGGTCTGATGGAGCTGGAACCGCTCGCGCAGCGAGCCGAATACGCTGATCAGGTGATCGATCTCTTCGTCCGTGTTGGCGGCGGTGATCTGGATCCGGAAGCCGACCTCGTCCTTCGGCACCAGCGGGTATGCCGCCATCGTTGTGTAGATCCCCTCGTCGAACAGGTAGCGGCCGACCTGGTCGAGCTCCGTGTGATCGGCGAGCGGCACCTCGATGATGGGGA
>CAZDXK010000472.1:0-1647 GCA_964509215.1 uncultured Actinomycetes bacterium
AAGGTCGACGGGCTGCACCACCACAACGTGGTGCCGCAACTCGCGGCGGTCCAGGAGATGGGGGAGTTCGACGAGATCGTGCCGGTTTCGGCGCGCGACGGCGAAGGCGTCGACGTGCTCCGCGACCTGCTCCTGTCTCGCATGCCCGAGGGGCCACCGCTCTTTCCTGCGGACGAGGACACCGACGAGCCCATCGAGATCACGCTGGCGGAGCTCGTTCGCGAACAGGCGTTACGTGTGACGCGCGAAGAGGTGCCGCACTCGATCGCCGTGGTGGTCGATGAGGTCGAGCGCGAAGGCGACCTGACGAGCATCCACGCCTCCCTGGTCGTGGAGCGCGACTCGCAGAAGGGCATCGTGATCGGCCACGGCGGTGAGACGTTGAAGGCCATCGGCACGGCCGCCAGGATGCAGATGGAGCCGTTGCTCGGCACCCGCGTGTACCTCGACCTCCGAGTGAAGGTCCTCAAAGAGTGGCAACGCGATCCGCGAGCGCTGGACCGGCTCGGCCTGTAGGAACCGCGGCTACGAGACGATCACCGTTCCGGTCATGGACGGGTGGATGGTACACCGGAAGTCGTAGGACCCGGGCTCCAATGCCGCCGACTCGCCGTTGAAGGTCTGACCACCGTCGATCGAGACATCGACCTGCGTGCCGTCGATCGTGAACGTGTGCGTAACGGAGTCTTTGTTCTCCACGGTGATCGTGGATGCCGACTTCGCGGCGAAGCAGTCCGGCTGGAAAGCGAGATCCTGGATCGTCACGATGAAGGGGTTGTCGCCGGTGAGATCCACCGCGTTGTCCGCGGTGCATCCGGCCGCGGGCGAAGCGCCGGCATCCGAGTCGGCATCCGGGCCGGCATCGTCGCCACCGCTGCTGCTGCAGGACGCGCCGGTCAGCGCGGTCAAGGCAGCCAACACGATGAGCATCTTCCTCATGTCGAAGCTCCTCCCGATGCAGGCTCTGGTTCGGGCGAGCATAGCGTCGGCGCCCGCGCGGTGTTCGAAGTGGGTCGGCTACGATGAGCCGAGAGGAGGGCTCATGTCCCAGGCAGCCGAGATCCAGCCGAGCGACCGTCGTCCCGTCTTGTCGGGGGGAGCGGAGGCGCACCGCCTGGTCACGCACGCGGTGGCGGTGGATGCGGTCGGGCTGGAGGAGCGTGCGGCGTCGCTCGCGAAACGCTCGATCAAGAGATCCTCGAAGCTCTGGGCGCTGGACCTGGCGATCCGGTGCATGGACCTGACGACCCTGGAGGGCACCGACACGGTCGGGAAGATCGTCGCGATGTGCTCCAAGGCCGTGCGACCGGATCCCATGGACCCGTCGATCCCGCCGGTTGCCGCCGTCTGCCTGTATCCACAGCTCGTGCCGGTTGCCGTCGAGCAGCTCAAGGGCACGGGTGTGAAGGTCGCGAGCGTCGCTGGGGCGTTCCCTTCCGGGCTCGGTCCGCTCGATGCGCGGCTCCGCGAGATCGCGGAGGTCGTGGAGCTCGGGGCGGACGAGGTCGACATCGTGCTCAACCGCTCGCTGTTCCTCGGCGGCCGCTACGCGCAGGCGTATGACGAGATCGTGGCGTCGCGCGAGGCGGCGGGCACGGCCCATCTGAAGGTGATCCTGGAGACCGGCGAGCTCGGCAGCTACGACCG
>CAZDXK010000473.1:0-1643 GCA_964509215.1 uncultured Actinomycetes bacterium
CAGCACCACGACGGCCGCCGCCGCGGTGAGCGCCGGCCATGTGCGACCGCGCCGGGAACGTCTCGCTCCAAGCTCGTCGATCGGGACGGCGGGAGGTGTGGGAGCGACCTCCTGGGTCGCGGGATGTGTTGCTCGCCGCAGGATCTCGTCCGCCTGCCCCAGGTCCACGGGCATCGGTTCGAGCGCGAACCCCAATCGACCGGCCGTCTCGTCATAGTCGTCCGCCAGGCGGCGGCACTCTTCGCAATCGCCGTGAGACGCGAGCTCGCGCTCCAGGCGTTCCTCGTCGTTGGCTTCCAACCCTCCGAGCGAGCGGACGGCGAGGAGCTCATCGATCGCGGCGTGATCGCGGATCACGGCTCCTCCTGGATGAGGGCGGCTTTCAGACGACGCATGCCGAGGAGCGTCCGCGATTTCACGGTGCCGAGCGGCAGGCCCGTGACCTCCGCGATCTGGCTCTGCGACATGCCGTCGAAGTACATGCGTTCCAACACCTCTCGCTGCGCCTCGGGCAACTCGTCCAGGGCGGCTCGGACCCGCCGACGTTCCTCCGGAAGCCCGATCTGGTCCACGACCTCATCGGCGTGATCGGACTCCAGATCCATCGCCTGATGCGCCGTCTTCTCGGCGCGCCGTCGATACGACTCCTCGCGGCGAACCAGGTCGACGGCACGGTGATGGACCATCCCCATCAGCCATGACTTCACGGAACCGCGTTGATCGTCGTACGCGGCGGGGTTACGCCAGAGCGCCATGAACGCTTCTTGCACGATCTCCTCCGCCAGGTGCGACTGCCGGACGACGCGCATCGCCAGGGACTTCGCGCTGGGCGCATAGCGGCCGAACAACCCGCGGAATGCCTCCTCGTCGCGACGGCGGATCCCCAGCACCAGCTCGCGGTCGCGAGCCTCAGCGAGGTCGATGGCCTCCACCGGCTCGCTCCGGGGAACTGTCGTGGGCCGAACGATCAACGAGTTCGCTGGGACTCCTCGTGGTGCGGGCGTGTCTCAGGATGTGTCTCGAGTCGTATTCGCGGCTCATGCGTCCTCGGATCGTCCGGGATCGGCCTGGGCGGCCAGTCGGCGGTCGGCGTTCGAGAGGATCTGCTCCAAGGTGCTCGGCTGATCTGGGTCGTAGAGGGCACTCCCGACCGACAGCGAGAGATGGCGTGGCTGGTCGAGTCGCGCGTCGTTCACGGCGATCGCCTCCACCAGACGTGAGAGCACGAGCGCCTCGGCCCCGCGCGCCTCGCCCGTCAGGAGGACGCAGAACGTGTCGGCGCTGATCCTGGCCGGCACGTCCGAGTCGCGGACGGCCTCAAGCACCAGAGCCGCCGCGTCGCGCGCCAGGGTGGCCGCCTCGTCCACGCCGCTCGCGGTGACGACATCTCGCAGCCCCTCCAGACGGACGAAGAGGAACACGGCCGGTGTATGGGTGCGATCGGCCATCCGCAGGTGGTGTTCTGCGATCGGGGCGAACCCGCGGAGGTTGGGCAGCCCCGTCTCGTCATCTTGGGTGGCGAGCTCGCGCCGGAGCCTCCTCACGGTGACCGCGTATCGGACGGCGCGCGGGAGCATCCCGGGCGGGATCGACCCCCGCACCAGGTGATCGTCGGCGCCGGCGTGCATGGCGACGGTGCCGTC
>CAZDXK010000474.1:0-1642 GCA_964509215.1 uncultured Actinomycetes bacterium
TCCGGGCCGCTCGGGGAGTACGTGCTGTTCCCGAGCCGCATGGAGAGCCTGAAGCGCCAATCGCTCGTGGTCGATGCGATGCAGCACGTGAAGACGGCGGTCACGCTCGTCCTGGTCGGCAAGGGGCCCGACGAGCAGGCGCTCTGCGATCGGGTGGAGCGCCTGGGGCTGCAGCAGCGGGTGCGATTCGAGATCGACGTGACCGACGAGCGCTTGTTCCAGCTCTACGAGGCCGCGCTGGCCGTCTACTACGGTCCATTCGACGAGGACTACGGCTACGTGACGCTCGAGGGGTTCGCGGCCGATCGCCCCGTGGTGACGCTCGCCGACAGCGGCGGCCCGCTCGAGTTCGTGGTGGACGGCGAGACCGGTTTGGTCGCGTCGCCCGAGCCGAAGGCCATCGGCGAAGCGTTCGACCGGTTGCACGCCGACCGCGAACTGGCGTCGCGGCTGGGAGCCGCGGGGAACGCCCTCGTCCGCGCCGAGGTTCCCCGCTGGCCGGACGTCGTCGCGCGGTTGCTCGACTGATGCTCCGCGACATCGTCGAAAAGCTCGCGCGCCGCGCAGCGCCCGCGGCCCCGGGCTCCGTGGGTGAGCTGGTGTTCTCGGGACCGCTGCCCCCGGCTCGGACCGGTGTCGCGACGTACGACCGCGCGGTACTGGACGGCCTGCGCCGGATCGGGTTCTTCGACCGGCACCGCATGGATGTGCGCTGGCCGATCGAACCGAAGGATGCGCCGCGGCTGCCGGGGTACCGCCTCGGCGTGTTCGAGCTGGGCAACAACGTGGAGTTCCACCTGGAGGCCTACCGCGCCGCGTTCCTCACTCAGGCCTCGTTGATCGTGCTGCACGACCTGGCGCTCGACGACTTCGTCCGTGGGCTGCGGACGCTCGGCGATCCGCTCGGGTTCATGGCGACACGCGAGGCCGCCGGATCGCGGCTGAACCTCAGCTCGCCGGACATCGTTCGCAACGAGCCGCTGCGCGCGCCGTGGTGCGCGCACGTCGCTCGCCGAGCCCGCGGCATCATCGTCCATTCGGAGTTCTGCAAGCGCTATCTCGAGGAGTTCGGCTGCCGGACGCCGGTCTTCGTCGTGCCGCACCCCATCGTGGAGTCGGATGCCGACATGCGCCGGGCCCTCGATCGCGCTCGCGAGCTCCGCGCCGCGCTGCAGGCGAAAGGCATGAGATCGCTGGTGGTGGCCCCCGGCGACCTGAACGAGGCGAAGCGGTTGGATGCCGTGCTCGGCGCCGCGCACGAGCTCGACGACACCGTTCACGTCGCGCTGATGGGCCGGCGCATCGAAGGCTACGACGTCGACCGGGTCGTCGATGAGGCGCGGCTGGGCGATCGCGTCACGTTGGCCCCGGACGTCACCGACGACGATTTCCGGGGCTGGCTCGCGGCGGCGGACGTCGTCGTGGATCTCCGCTTCCCGCATCGAGGCGAGGTGAGCGGGTCGTTGATCCGCGCGATGCAGGCGGGGAAGCCGTCGATCGTCAGCGCGACAGGGACGTACCTGGACGCACCGGTCGACACCGTGCTCCGAGTGGCGCCGGGTCCGACGAACCCTTCCGAGCTCGCCGAACGGATCCGGTCGCTGATCGAGGACCCCGAGCTGCGAGCGCGGATGGGCGAGGC
>CAZDXK010000475.1:0-1642 GCA_964509215.1 uncultured Actinomycetes bacterium
GCGCACTTCACGCCCACGCCGTGCTGCTTGATCGCGTTGGCCGCGTCGATCGTGATCTGATCGTCGGTCGCGTCGCGGTGCTCGATGCTCAGGTCGCAGTAGATCAGCTCGATGTCGAGGTACGGCAGGATCAGCTGCTCCTTGATGAAGTGCCAGATGATCCGCGTCATCTCGTCGCCGTCGAGCTCGACGACCGGGTTCGCAACCTTGATCTTGGCCATGGCCGGCGAGCGTAGCGGCCGCCTGTCAGCCATCCGTTATGGCGGTACTCCGTCCGAATGTCGTGCACAAGCGGTTGTCATGACAACCGCTTATGCACCACATTCGCTGGGATCAGGCCTCCGCCGCGGCCTTGATGCGCTCGAGGGTCTGGCGCATGCCGTCGACCATCTCGGCCTCATGGTCGGGCCCGAGGAAGAGCTTGGTGAACGCGCGGGCGATGAAGGGTCGCTCGCGCACCTCCTCGCGGAACTCGGTGACCCGGGTGCTGTCGCCGGCCGGCTCGAATCGGTAGCCCCAGCGCATCCCGTTCTGCTTCACCTCGAACGCGAACTCGCGGCCGGGATCGGCTGCGGTCACCGTGCACGTGGTCGACCAGCGGATCGGGCCCCGCTTGTTCCAGCCCTTGAACTGGGCGCCGATCGCCGGGCCAGCGGCGCCGCCGACCCAATCGGCCCGCTTGTTCTCCGGGCTCCACCGGCCCATGTTCGTCACGTCGCTGACCAGCCCGTACAGCTCGTCAGGCGACGCCTTGACCTCCACGCTCACCTCGTCTGCCATGGCCGCGGACGCTAGCGCCTCAGGTCCCCAACGCCCCGCTGGCCTGGCCGAACGGGGACGGGGGCCGGTAGCGTCGGTGCCGATCGCATCAGCCACAACAGGGGGACCCCGATGCAGGAGCACGACAAGGTCTACATCGACGGCGCGTGGGTGCCGTCCGCCGGATCCGGGTCGATCGACGTCTTCGACTCGACCAACGGCGAGGTGATCGGGCGCATCCCGAAGGGCAACGCCGAGGACGTGGACAAGGCCGCGAAGGCGGCGCGCGCCGCGTTCCTCGATTGGGCCGCGAAGAGCCCAGAGGAGCGGGCCAAGTTCTCCACCCGCATCGCCGAGGGCCTCGTCGCGCGCATGGACGAGATCGCGACGATCGTCACTCGCGAGGCTGGCATGCCGAAGTGGCTGAGCCTGCTCGTCCAGGCCGGCCTGCCGATCAACTCCTTCAACGCCGCGGCGGCGCTGGCGGAGAGCTACCCCTACGAGGAGACCGTCGGCAACAGCCTGGTGGTGAAGGAGCCCGTCGGCGTCGTCGGCTGCATCACGCCGTGGAACTACCCGCTTCACCAGATCGCCGCCAAGGTCGCCTACGCGATGGCCGCGGGCTGCACGGTCGTGCTCAAGCCCAGCGAGATCGCGCCGCTCGACGCTTACGTGCTGGCCGAGGTCATCAACGACGCCGGTGTACCGCCGGGCGTCTTCAACATGGTCACCGGCACCGGTCCCGAGGTTGGCGAGGCCATCAGCCGTCACCCCGAGATCGACATGGTGTCCTTCACCGGCTCGACCCGGGCCGGCAAGGCCGTCGCCGCGGCCGCGTCGGAGACGCTCAAGCGCGTCGCCCTCGAGCTCGGCGGCAAGTCGG
>CAZDXK010000476.1:0-1640 GCA_964509215.1 uncultured Actinomycetes bacterium
CACCCCCACGGGCCGCTCCGCGTGGCAGACCGCCAAGACGTCCTCCGCCGTCACCGGCTCGAAGTACAGGCGGCTCGACGTGTCGTAGTCCGTCGAGACCGTCTCCGGGTTGCTGTTCACCATCACCGACTCGAACCCGGCCTCCTCCAGTGCGAACGCCGCGTGCACGCATGCGTAGTCGAACTCGATCCCCTGCCCTATCCGGTTCGGTCCGGACCCCAGGATCGCCACACGCGGCCTCGACGACGGGCGTACCTCGGTCTCCTCTTCGTACGTTGAGTAGTGGTACGGCGTGCGCGCCGCGAACTCACCGGCGCACGTGTCGACGGTCTTGAAGACGGGAGCCACGCCGAGAGCTTCGCGATGACGCCGCACCTCGGCATCGGTCGCGTGCGTCAGGTTCGCGATCCGCGGATCGGACAACCCCAGCCGCTTCGCAGCGCGCAACTCGTCCGCGCCCACGGTTGCCAGCGGACGGTCTCGGAGCACGCCGGCTCCCTCGACCACCTGCGCGATCTGGTCGACGAACCACGGATCGATCGACGAGGCCTCGGCCACCTCGTCCACAGAGTGGCCGGCAAGGAGCGCCGCCTCGACGAACAGGTAGCGCCCTTCGGTGGCGGATTTCACCGCCTCGAGCGGACCGGCGACCTGCGCGCCCAGGTCGAAGCCGCTCTTCTCCAGTCCGCGCCACGCCTTGCCGAGCGCCTCCTTGAACGTGCGGCCGATCGCCATCACCTCGCCGACCGACTTCATCGTGGACGTGAGCTCGGGGTCGGCCCCCGGGAACTTCTCGAACGCGAACCGCGGGATCTTCACGACCACGTAGTCGAGCGCCGGCTCGAACGCGGCGGGCGTCTCGCCCGTGATGTCGTTCACGATCTCGTCCAGCCGGTAGCCGACGGCGAGCAGCGCCGCGATCTTCGCGATCGGGAACCCGGTCGCCTTCGACGCGAGCGCCGACGATCGGGAAACGCGCGGGTTCATCTCGATCAAGACCATGCGTCCGTCGCGCGGATGCACAGCGAACTGCACGTTGGAGCCACCGGTCTCGACGCCGATCGCCCGGATGCAGCGGAGCGCCGCGTCGCGCATGCGCTGGTACTCGCTGTCGGTGAGGGTCTGCACCGGCGCCACCGTCACCGAGTCCCCGGTGTGCACCCCCATCGGGTCGACGTTCTCGATCGAGCAGACGACGACGCCGTTGTCGTTGCCGTCTCGCATGACCTCCAGCTCGAACTCCTTCCAACCGGCGATCGACTCCTCGACGAGGATCTCGCTCACCGGGGAGACCTCCAGGCTTCGCCGTGCGAGATCCCCCAGCTCCTCGCGTGTGTGCGCGAAGCCGCTCCCGCCGCCCCCGAGAGTGAACGACGGACGGACGATCACCGGGTAGCCGATCGCGTCGCCAACAGTCAGCGCCTCCTCGGGCGTGTGAGCGACGTCAGCCCGCGGCACGTCCAATCCGGCCTCGAGCATCGTGCGCTTGAACCCACCGCGATCCTCCGCACGGTGGATCGCCTCCAGGCTCGCGCCGATCAGGCGGATGCCCAGGCGGTGCAGGTCACCCGACTCGGCGAGCGATACGGCCACGTTCAGGCCGGTCTGGCCGCCGAGCGTCGGCAGGAGTGCGTCCGGAC
>CAZDXK010000477.1:0-1640 GCA_964509215.1 uncultured Actinomycetes bacterium
CGTAGCGGCGCGATCGCGACATCGTCGACGCGACGGCGGTCGTGGGGGCCCGGACTCCACCACGTGATCGATCCTCGCACGGGGGCTCCGTCCGCCACGGGCATCGTGCAGGCAACCGTGTGGGCGCCGACATGCGCGGAGGCCGAGATCGCATCGACGGTGTCGCTGCTCGAGGGAACCGTGGGAGCCTCGCTCCGGGCGAGCCTGCTCGTCGGCGAGGATGGCACGGTGCTTCACTCGTTCGCCAACGCGCAGGGCGACGGCACCGACGCTCCCGTCGGCGCCGGGGTGGCGGCATGACGACCTGGGTCCTGCTCCGCGCCGCCGGCATCGGCAGCTACCTCATGCTGTTCCTCGCGGTCGCCTGGGGCCTCGTCGCCACGACCTCGGTAGTGACCAAACGCGTGTCGAAGCCCGCGGCCAACCTGTTCCATGCGTTCGTCGCATCGACGGGGCTCGCCCTGCTCGGGGTGCATATGGGACTCCTGCTCGTGGACGAGTTCGTGACGTTCTCGATCGGGAGCCTCATCGTGCCCATGGCGTCCGAATTCCGGCCGCTCGCGGTGACCTCCGGCGTCGTCGCGATGTACGGCATCGTGACGATCATGGTGACGTCGTGGCTGCGCAAGAAGATCGGCACGACGTGGTGGCGACGCGTGCACCTGATCGCCGTGCCGATGTTCACGCTCTCGCTCGCCCACGGCGTGTTCGCGGGAACCGACAGCGAGCGTCCGTTCATGTTCGCCATGTACGCGGTGACAGGGCTCGTCGTCGTCTTCCTCACTATCGTGCGCGCACTCACGTACGGCTACCGGCCACCACGTCCAGCGCCTCCCGAGAAACCGGTCCGGGCCGCGGCTGTAGCCCAGCCCGGCAACGCGCCCGACACTGCGTGAGCACCACGCCCGCGCGAGCCACACGGCCGGCGCGAGACACCGCGCCGCCCTCAGTCGCCCAACATCTGGGCGAGCACGAAACGCAGGATGCCTCCCGCCCGGAAGTATTCGAGCTCGGCCTGGGCGTCGATGCGAACCGTGACCGCGAACGAGATCGTCGTGCCGTCACCGGTGACCGCCTCGACCTGGGCCTGCTGACCCGGTGTGATGCCGCCGGAAAGCCCGCGCACCGTGTACGTCTCGGTGCCGTCGAGACCGAGCGATGCTGCGGAATCGCCATCGAGGTACTGCAGCGGCAACACGCCCATGCCCACCAGGTTCGAGCGGTGGATGCGCTCGTAGCTTTCCGCGATCGCGAACCGCACGCCCAGCAGGTCAGGCCCCTTGGCCGCCCAGTCGCGACTCGAGCCGCTGCCGTATTCCTTGCCGGCGAGCAGGGCGAGGGGGGTGCCCTCGACGCCGTAACGCTGAGCCGCTTCGTAGACGCTCGTGACCTCGCCGCTCGGAAGGTGGGTCGTGAACGACCCCTCGGTGCCGGGCGCCAAGTCGTTGCGCAGGCGGATGTTCGCGAATGTGCCACGCATCATCACCTCGTGGTTCCCGCGCCTCGCTCCGTAGGAGTTGAACTCGACGGGCTCGACGCCGTGCTCGCGGAGGTAGTCGCCTGCGGGCGAATCGAGCTTGATCGACCCCGCGGGCGAGATGTGGTCGGTGGTTATGGAATCCCCGATCTTCACGAGCACG
>CAZDXK010000478.1:0-1636 GCA_964509215.1 uncultured Actinomycetes bacterium
TCGAGGTGGACCTGCTGAAGGCACCCACCAACGATCCGGTCCGCATGTACCTGAAAGAGATCGGCAAGGTCCCGCTGCTGAACGCAGCGCAGGAGGTGGACCTTGCCCGCAGGATCGAGGCCGGCGAGCTTTCCACCGCACTCCAGCTGCGCTTCGAGGAAGAGCTCAAGCCCGATCCGAAGGCGCTCAAGCTGGTCGTGGAGCGGGTCTGGGAGATCCGGGATCATCAACGGACGGCGTTCGGCAAGGTCGAGGGGATCGGCCGGGAGAAGATCGCCAAGTCTTACCGGCCCAAGACCGACCAGGAGATGGACGACTGGCTCCGGCGTGTCGAGCGCGACGGCCAGCTCGCCAAGAAGAAGCTCATCGAGGCGAACCTCCGGCTGGTCGTCTCCATCGCGAAGCGGTACGTCGGGCGCGGGATGCTGTTCCTGGACCTGATCCAGGAGGGCAATCTGGGCCTGATCCGCGCGGTGGAGAAGTTCGACCACTCCAAGGGTTTCAAGTTCTCGACGTACGCCACGTGGTGGATCCGTCAGGCCATCACGCGCGCGATCGCCGACCAGGCACGCACCATCCGGATCCCCGTGCACATGGTTGAGACGATCAACAAGCTCGTCCGCGTGCAACGGCAGCTGCTGCAGGATCTCGGCCGCGAGCCCACGCCCGACGAGATCGGCAAGGTGATGGGTATCAGCGCCGAGAAGGTGCGCGAGATCCAGAAGGTGTCGCAGGAGCCCGTGTCGCTCGAGACGCCCATCGGCGAGGAGGAAGACTCACACCTCGGCGACTTCATCGAGGACTCGGACGCGGTCGTCCCGGTCGACGCGGCGTCGTTCATCCTGTTGCAGGAGCAGCTCGAGTCGGTGCTGCACACGCTGAGCGAACGCGAGAAGAAGGTCATCCAACTGCGGTTCGGGTTGGTCGACGGACATCCGCGTACGCTCGAAGAGGTGGGACGCGAGTTCGGTGTCACCCGTGAGCGGATCCGCCAGATCGAGTCAAAGACCCTTTCGAAGCTCCGGCACCCGTCGCGGTCCCAGAAGCTCCGCGACTACCTAGAGTAGTCCGACCGCGCACCAGCAACCGCCGGGGTTCGTCCGGGTACCCGCCTCCCGCCCCAGGACACTCAAGTGGAGTGGCATCTTCCATCGTGAGGACGATGTGTGGAAGTTCGTTCAGACCTACGCCTCGATCCCGGTGAAGAACGACGAGATCGGCTGGGAGTACTTGGGCTGAGTCGAGTGGTCCGCCTCAGATCAGTTCCAAACGGCGTCGTCGCTCTCGTGGTCTTTCATACGGCCACGGAGCGACCCGCGGGCGCGCTTGATCACGTCCAGGCTCTTGGTCGTGGCCTGGTCGGCCAGCCGTTGTGCCTGCACGGACACGGTGCGAACGGTGCGGCTTC
Source organism: uncultured Actinomycetes bacterium (assembly GCA_964509215.1). Taxonomy (GTDB): domain Bacteria; phylum Actinomycetota; class UBA4738; order UBA4738; family HRBIN12; genus JBBQVZ01. Next base: position 1,409 of record CAZDXK010000478.1, read on the forward strand.
CCGGCTCGTGACGTGGGCCGTTCACGACGTTCGGGTCGTCCTCGCGCATCTTGGCGGCCAGCTTGTAGCCGACGACGATCCCGATGGTGATGAGCAGCAGGTTGCGGATCTTCACGTTGGACCCCCTGGCGTTGTGGGCGCACAGCGTATCGCGATGTTCGGGGAGACGGGAGGCCGCTGCTAGACTGCCGTACGTTCCTTCCGGGGTAGCTCAATCGGCAGAGCGGC
>CAZDXK010000479.1:0-1635 GCA_964509215.1 uncultured Actinomycetes bacterium
GGGATCCTCGTGGGAGATTTCGCCAGCCCGGAGGCTGCGGATACGGCGCTGCAGAACATCCACGCCGCGTTCGGTGAGGCGAGTCCGGTCGAAGTGGTGAACAACGAGACCGCGCCCAACATCATCCGACCCGGCGTCTGGGCGGTCGTGATGCTGTTGCCCGATGGTGCGGACCCGTTGGCCGCGCTGGCCGACTTCCGGTCCCGCCTGCCCGAGTATCAGGACTGGAGCTGGGTGGTCTCCGTATGAAGAAGCCGGGTCGTCGTGTCCTCGTAGTGGCGGCGGTGCTCTTGGTCGCTGCCACTACGAGGTGCTCGGACTCGGGTCGGAGTGGGACACTCGACCTGAGCACGTCCGACGGCGCTTCCGCGGACGCAGGGACGGGCTCCGTTCAGAAGTGGATCGCCGTCTTCCGGACCGAGGCCGATCCGCACGACATGAGTGAGGACACGGCCGACGTTCTCGCGATAGCCGGCGGCGCCATCGTGGTTTCGCCGGTCGCGTGCTTCGAGGGCCTACCGGCCGATCTCCGGCTCGACTCCTATCTGCTGGGGGTCGTGGCGCCCTCGAAGGACGCACTGGACGAGATCGTCGCCGAGGTGGATCGGACGGCGATCTTCGAGGGGCAGGTCCGCACGATGTGTCTTGACTGAGCAGCTTCCATGAGCGCGTTGCTAGCCTGGATGCGTGACCCACATCCGTCGGCATCCCATCCTCGTCGGGGTCGCGCTCGTCCTCCTGGTCGTGCTGACCGTGCTCGGTGCGAGCGCGATGACCGTGTGGCGAGCCGCCCACGACGACGACGCCAGTCGCGTCGAACGCGCCGACCTCATCATCGTGCTCGGTGCGGCGCAGTATGGCGGGACGCCGTCGCCCGTGTTCCAGGGGCGCCTGGATCACGCCGTCCTCCTGTATCGGCAGGGCCGAGCGGACAGCGTGATGGTGGTGGGCGGCAAGGCGCCCGGCGATCCGACATCCGAGGCGCAGGCCGGCCGGGACTACCTGGTCTCCCACGGGATCCCGGCCGGGTCCGCCGTGGCCGAGCCCGTCGGACGCACGACGTACGAGAGCTTGGCCGCCGCGGCGAAGTACATGCGAGGGCACGGCATGGAGAGCGCGTTCCTGGTCTCCGACCCCTGGCATAACGCGCGGATCACCCGGATGGCTTCCGACCTGGGGATCCGGGGATACGCCTCCGCCACGTGGACGTCGGCGGCGACGAGCGAGGACACCCGGTTCACCGGCTACGCCCGCGAGACCTTGGCTTACCTGTACTACCGGGTCTTCGGGCGGTAGAGCGTCGTTCGCGACCTATGTGACCGTCAGCGTCCCCGTCATGCCCTGCGTCTCGTGGAACCGGCAGATGAAGTCGTATGTCCCCGGTTCCAGGTCGATCGTCACGTCCTGGGATGCCATGGGATCGTTCGCGACGTCGATGTCCGTTCCGCCGATCGTGAACGTGTGAGGCGTGCCGGGGTTCGTGTCGGTGACGGTGATCGTGTCGCCGCTTTTCACCGTGATCTTGGCGGGCGTGAACTGGAAGTTCACCTGGGTCAACGTGAGCACGCTGGTGCCGGCGACTCCCGATCCCGAGCTGCCTGTCGAGCCACCGCCGCCACCGCCGTAGCCCGATCC
>CAZDXK010000480.1:0-1632 GCA_964509215.1 uncultured Actinomycetes bacterium
CTCGACGACGAACGCGTGGCGACGCTCGCCCTGGCCGGCCTTCCGCTCGCGCCGGGGGATGTGGAGCTACCCGCGCTTCCTCGCGGCGAAGAGCTGCGTGGGTTCCGCGTGCCGGTGCTGCTCCTCGCCGGAGAACGCGACGAGTACTGCCCGGTGGAAGAGCTGCGAGCGATGGCGACCGAGCTCCGGCGGGCGCGGGTCGAGATCCTCGCGGACACCGATCACTACCTCTGGAGGCGCGAGCGCGAGGCGGCGGCGCTGATCGGCGACTTCGTCGACGAGGTCCTGTCGGAGACGACCGGCTAGAACGGGCCCTCCCGTCTCGCGTGTCCGTTGGATCGGGGATCCACCGACGGCGTCTTGGACCGCGACAGCCACATGAACGGGACGAACAGGAACACCCCGCCCAACAAGCCCCGCCACACCACAAGACCCAGCACGACGGATCCTGCTGAGACGCCGACCCAGAGCCACGGGTTCCCCCACCACGGACTCCGTTGCTGCCCCGGATCGCGCGGAGGCGTGATGATGTCGGGTTCCGCGAGCCTGGTCGCTCTCCGCATGGCCGCGCGATCCATCCGCCACCGGCGCCGGAACAGCACCACGAACCCGACCGAGGAGAGGGCGAGCGCTGCGAACGGGAGGACGACGAACACCAGGTCTCCGCGATCCACGTCGTCAGCCCTTGGAGCGGACGCGCTTCACGCGGAGCCGGAGTGGGGAGGGTCGAAGAGCTTGGCACGTGCGGTCCGCCACGACCGGACGAGCCGGTAGACCGTGAACGCACCCAGCGCGATCAGCGCGATCACGAGCACCACGACCAGCCATTCCACCATCGACCCCCGGTCCCGGCTCCGAGCTAGAGCGGCACGTGCGACATGACCAGGATGCGAGGCTCGGTCATCTCGTCCATGGCGTACTTCAGTCCTTCGCGTCCGAACCCGGACTCCTTCGAACCGCCGTACGGCATCTGGTCGGCGCGGAACGCCGACACGTCGTTCACGATGACGCCACCGACCTCGAGGGAACGGTGCGCTTGGAACGCGCGGTTGATGTCGTTCGTGAACACGCCTGCCTGCAGTCCGTACTTCGAGTCGTTCACGGTGGTGAGCGCTTCCTCGAACGTCTGGTACGGGCTGATCGTCACGACCGGGCCGAAGACCTCCTCCTTGCAGACCTTCATCTCCGGGTTGACGTGCCCGAGGAGCGTGGGCTGGAAGAAGGGGCCTTCACCCGTACCGCCGACGAGGACCTCGGCGCCCTGCGAGACGGCCTCGTCCACCCACTCTTTGATCCTCACGACCTCGCCCCTGTCGATCACCGGGCCGACATCGACCGTCGGGTCCATCGGATCGCCGACCTTCAGGCTCTCGACCTGCTTCACCAACCGCGCCGTGAAGTCGTCGTACACCTCGCTCGCCACCATGACGCGCTGCACGCTGATGCAGCTCTGCCCGGCCTGGTAGTAGCCGCCGAACGCGATCCGCGCCGCCGCGTGGTCCAGATCGGCGTCGGAGTGCACGATCACGCCCGCGTTGCCACCCAGCTCCAGCGTGACCCGCTTCTTCGGGTCGAGCCCCTTCAGGTACCACCCGATCGCCGCCGATCCGGTGAACGAGATCTTCCGGTACC
>CAZDXK010000481.1:0-1630 GCA_964509215.1 uncultured Actinomycetes bacterium
CGACCATGGGCAGCGACGTCTTCTACATCACCACCCCGATCTACTACCCCAACGACGTGCCCCACATCGGGCACGCCTACAACGCCGTGGCCACCGACTTCATCGCCCGGTTCCATCGCCTCTGCGGCGAGGAGGTCTTCCACCTCACCGGCACCGACGAGCACGGGCTGAAGCTCCAACGGGCGGCCGAAGAGCAGGGCATGACGGCACAGCAGTGGGTCGACGAGATGGAGCCTCGTTGGCGCGAGGTCTGGGCCCGCCTGGACATCGCGTACGACGACTACATCCGCACCACCGAGGCGCGCCACACGGCCGCGGTGGTGAAGCTACTGGAGGCGGTCCACGACAACGGGCGCGACGACATCTACCTGGGGACCTACGAGGGTCTGTACTGCGTGTCGTGCGAGGCCTACTACACGGAGGACGACCTGATCGACGGCCTCTGCCCGATCCATGAGCGACCCGTCGAGCGCATGGTGGAGGAGAACTACTTCTTCCGCCTCTCCGCGTACGCCGACCGCCTGCTCGAGCACTACGAGACGCACCCGTCTGCGGTCGAGCCCGAGACCCGGCGGAACGAGGTCCTGTCGACGATCCGGGGCGGTCTCCAGGACTTCTCGATCAGCCGGACGACGTTCGATTGGGGGATCCCGCTGCCCTGGGACCCGAAGCACGTCTGCTACGTCTGGTTCGACGCCTTGGCGAACTACGTCACCGCCGCGGGCTACGCCGACGACCCAGAGCGGTTCGCACGGATGTGGCCGGCGAACATCCACTCGATCGGCAAGGACATCCTCCGGTTCCACGCCATCTACTGGCCGGCCATGCTGATGGCCGGAGACATCGAGCCGCCGACGCAGGTCTGGGCGCACGGCTTCCTGACCGTCGGCGGCAAGAAGATGTCGAAGACGAACGCGACCGGCATCCACCCCTTCGAGCTCCTGGATGTGTTCGGCGTGGACTCGTACCGCTACTACTTCATGCGGGAGATCCAGTTCGGTCAGGACGGCAGCTTCTCGTTCGAGGCGATGGTCGAGCGCCACAACGCGGATCTCGCGAACGGCCTCGGCAACCTCGCGAGCCGCGTCCTCGCCATGCTCGCGAGGTCCTTCGACGGCATCATCCCCGCGTTCACCGTGGAAGGCGCCCAGTCCGATCTCCCCGCGATCACCGCGGAAGCTGCGGCGCGTTGTCGGTCCCACATGAACAACGTCGAGCTCTCTCCGGCCTTGGCCACCGTCTGGGAGATCGTGGCCAGAGCCAACCACTACTTGGTCGAGAAGGAACCCTGGAAGATCAAGGACCCAGAGCGCCGCGACGAGCTCGGCAGCATCCTCTACGCCTCAGCCGAAACCCTCCGCATCCTCGCGATCCTCATCTTCCCCATCATGCCCCGAGCGGCGAGCGTCCTCTGGTCCCAACTCGGCATCGAGGAAGCGCTCGAATCGCAACGCCTCCCCGAGGCAGCGGAATGGGGAAAACTGGCGGCCGGAACGAAGACCACGAAAGCCGAAAGCCTCTTCCCAAGGCTCGAGACGGAGTAGAGAAGTTCAGGTGGGGAGTGGTCGTCCCGGAGCGGGCGACTCTGAGGAGCGGAGCCGCGAAGCGGCGAGCACCGGAAACGGAGCCC
>CAZDXK010000482.1:0-1628 GCA_964509215.1 uncultured Actinomycetes bacterium
CCAGGGGCCCGCCGATCTCACGACGTCGTGGGCTTTCGAGATGGAAACGCTGATCCTCGGCTGGTACGTGCTGACCGAGACCGGATCGGTATTCCTGCTCGCCCTCTTCGCATCGCTGCAATACGTGGGCACGCTGATCTCGCCGTTCTTCGGCGTCGTCGCCGATCGCGCAGGGCACGGAACCCTGCTGTCCACGATGCGGGCGATTTACGCCACACTCGCCGCGGTCATCATGACGCTGGCGCTCCTCGGCATGGTGACGCCGCTGTACGTGTTCGTCGTCGCCACGCTGATGGGCCTGGTGCGCCCGTCGGACATGGGCATGCGCGCAGCCCTCGTCGGCGACACCATGCCGGTCGAGCACCTGATGGGCGCGATGGCCATCGCGCGCACGACATCGGACTCGGCGAGGGTCGCGGGCGCCCTGACCGGTGCGGGACTCGTCGCAACGCTCGGGATGGGTGCCGCTTACGTCGCGATCGTGAGCCTGTACGCGGTGAGCTTCGGGCTCACGCTGAAAATCGCGCGCATGCGGGTGGCGCGGCACGCGCCGGCGCACACGGCCTTCGCCTCCCATTCGCCGTGGCGTGAGATCCGCGAGGCGGCTGCGTACGTCTGGACGACCCCGCTTCTGCTCGGGACGCTGTGCCTGGCCTTCCTGGTGAATTTCACTGCTTACCCTGTGACGAGCGGTCTCCTGCCCTACGTCGCAAAGAATATGTACGGCACGGACCAGACGGGTCTGGGTTACCTCGTCGCGGGCTTCGCCGCGGGAGCGCTGGTCGGATCGATCACGATGAGCAGGAAAGGCGGCACCATCCGCCCGGCGCGCATGATGCTCACGTTCTGCACGATGTGGTACGTCATGCTGCTCGTCTTCGCACACGTGGATGGGCTCACAGCGGGCATCGTCGCGCTCTTTTTCACCGGCTGCGTGCAAAGCATGGGGATGGTCCCGATGGCCGCGTTGCTGCTGCGCAACTCCGACGCCAGATACCGCGGCCGTCTCATGGGGCTGCGCATGCTCGCGATCTACGGCCTGCCGCTCGGGCTGCTCATCGCCGGCCCCGTCATTGCGCGCTTCGGATATCGCGCGATGGCGACGCTCTACTGCATCATCGGCATCACGTTCATCGTCCTGATCGCCGTGCGCTGGCGCGACCACCTGTGGCGGCGCGACGCACCCGCCAACAGGCGATGAGCGCGATGTCCAGGATCTCGGCCTTCGCGCCTTTCCGGATACGCGCATTCCGTTTCCAGTGGCCCGCGGATCTCGCGACCTCGTGGGCTTTCGAAATGGAAACGCTGATACTCGGCTGGTACGTGCTGGTCGAGACCCGCTCGGTGCTGCTGCTGACGGTTTTCGTCTCGCTCCAGCATCTCGGCACCCTCATCGCGCCGATGTTCGGCGTGATGGGCGACCGCCTCGGCCACCGCAACGTGCTCTGCGCCATGCGCGCGTTCTACGCGCTGCTGGCGACGACGCTGATGACGTTCACGTTCCTCGGCATGCTGACGCCGGTGCACGTGTTCATCATCGCGGGACTGCTCGGCCTCGTGCGGCCTTCGGACATGGGCATGCGTGCAGCGCTCGTCGGCGACACCATGCCGCCCAACCTCCTGGTCGG
>CAZDXK010000483.1:0-1628 GCA_964509215.1 uncultured Actinomycetes bacterium
CACTTTCGGTGAGCCGACTCTGCAGCGGCTCGGATACGGGGTCGACGAGTACACCGGGTGGGACTTCAACATGCTGAAGGCTCTCGGTTTCACCCAGTCCGAGATCAACGAGGCCAACGACCACATCTGTGGTCGGCAAACCATCGAGGGTGCCCCCCACATCAAGGAGGAGCACCTCGTCGTCTTCGACACCGCCAACAAGAACGGCAAGTACGGGACCCGTTTCATCCATCACAACGGGCACATCAAGATGATGGCTGCCGCCCAGCCCTTCATCTCGGGTGCGATCTCAAAGTGTGTCACCGGAGAAACCTTGCTCACCACGGAGGACGGCCTGGTCCGTATCGCCTCCCTCCATCGTAACGAGGTGCCGGACTCGTTCCGTGACGAGGTCATCGAGGTCGCCTCCCGTAGCGGGACCCGCAAGACCGACGCCTTCTACTACGGCGGCGTGCGGCCGGTCCGTCGGGTGGTTCTCCGCTCCGGTCACGAGGTGACTGGAACCCCGAATCACCGGCTCCTGGTCGCCGTCGACGGAGGACTCGAGTGGCGGACCCTCGAGGACATCAAGCCGGGCGAGTTCGTGGCCACCCGGTACGGAGCCAACATGTGGTCGGTTCTCCCGGCCCGCTTCGACGACTTCGTGCCGTCTCCGGCATACGGCGGTCAGAAGGCGGTGTCACTGCCGGCCGAGATGACCGAGGATCTGGCGTTCCTGCTCGGCGCCATTGTCGCGGAGGGTCATATCACTCCATCCAACTGGACCGTGCATGTGACCAACGCAGACGACGGTGTGCTCCGGCGAGTCTCGGAGACATGGAAGCGCGCATTCGGTGTCGAGGCTCCGATCCGGCGCTACACCGAGCAGTGCCCGAGCGTGCAGGTGTCTTCGAAGACGATCGTCGAGTTCCTGGACTACCTCGGAGTGGGCCACAACGCCTTCGAGAAGAGGATCCCAGACGCCGTGCTGCGATCCCCTCGCAACATGGTTCTCGAGTTCTTGTCGGGTCTCTTCCTCGACGGGTATGTCTCGCTGTCGAGCAGCACCAAGATGGCAATATGCGTGGCATCGGTCGGCCTCATGGACGACTTGCAGGCAGTTCTGACCAATCTCGGCATCGTTCACGGGCGGACATCCAAGCTGAACAAGGACAACGGCACCACCTATCACGAGGTGTACGCAGCCGGCGTCGAAGCGCAGCGACTGGCTCGGATGGTGCCTTTTGCCGAGTCAGACAAGTCTGCCCGTGCCACTGAGCTCCTGCGGAGAGACTTCTCTCAGTCGACGGCCGATGTCGTGCCCGGCATCACCGGACCGGAGCTGTACCGGATGATGCCGCTGGACAGGCTGTACGAGGGCGGTCGGAGCGAACGGCTCCGGTTCGCATTCCTGAACGATCCTCGCACCGATCGCGTCAGCCGGCGCACCCTGGAAAGAGTGGCAATGGTTCCTGGAGCGGAGCTTCCTGAATGGCTGCTCGACATCCTTTCCGATGACCTGCACTTCAGCCCGGTCGTGGAAGTCGCCGATGCCGGGGCACGCGAGGTCTACGACCTCTCTGTTCCTGATACCCACGCTTTCGTCGGCAACGGGATCGTGAACCACAACACGATCAACATGCCCAGCG
>CAZDXK010000484.1:0-1624 GCA_964509215.1 uncultured Actinomycetes bacterium
GCGCCTCGTGCACCATGTCCGCCGCCATCTCGCCGGTCTCCATGGCGTACGCGATCCCCTCTCCGTTGAACGGGTTCACGGCGCCCGCGGCGTCGCCAACCAGCAACAAACCCGGCACAGCCTGCGGCGAACGATTGAAGCTCATGGGGAGCGGCCCCGAGAGCAGGCGCCCCTCGGCGGTGTCCTCCGACACGCCGAACGACGGTGGCAGCATCGTGGCGAACGCGTTGAACAGGCGCTGTGCCGAAACGTCCTTGAAGTTCTTGAACGTGTTCAGCAGGCCGGCGCCCAGGTTGATCGTGCCGCCGGCCACCGGGAACAGCCAGCCGTAGCCCGGAAGGAGGAGGTCGCCCTCCCACAGGTCGAGCCACGATTCGAGCCAAGGCCCGGGGTGGTAGTCCGTGCGGTAGTAGCGGCGCGCGGCGATCCCGAGCGGACGGCTCTCGTCTCGGACGACCCCGGCCGGCTTGGCGAAGCGGGAGGCGGCACCGTCGGACGCGATCACGAACCGCGCCCGGATCTCCGTGGACTCGGTGTCTTTGTCCTCGACCGAGCGGATCGTGGCTCCACGGACCCATCCGTCGCTGATGATGGGAGCGAGCGCTTCCGTCCGCTCCATCAGCCGGGCCCCGGCCTTCTGCGCGCGCTGCACGAGGAGCGCGTCGAGGTCGTGACGCGTCCGCACCAGGCCGTAGTCGGGGAACGTCCGCAGCTGTGGGAACGGGAGCTCGATCATGGCCTCGCGGGAGTGGACCCGGAGCCCTTTCACCCGCTCGAAGCCGGGTTCGCCGGGATCCACGCCCATCTTGATCAGCGCGGCCACCCCACGGGGCGTCAGCCCGTCGCCACAGACCTTCTCGCGCGGGAAGGCCGAGCGTTCGATCACGGTCACGTCGACGCCGTGGCGCGCGAGGTGATACGCGGTCGCGGACCCACCGGGACCCGCTCCGACCACCAGGACGTCCGTGTCCAACCGGCTCACGCGCTCCCCCTCGTGGAGCTTGTGAAAGACTTCACAAGCTCAGGCTACCGGCATGTGAAGGGCTTCACAAGGCAGCCTACGACCGCCGACCCGTAAGGCCAAACCGGAAGGCCAGGCTCATGCCGTCCGGTGGTCCCACGCATCTCCGGTCGCGACCTTCACGCGGAGGAAACCGAGGCCCGGCACCTGCCGCGTCAGCCGCTCGAACCCGTCGCCCGCGAACATCGATCGGTACTTCTCGTGCCAGGCCGACATCGCTCCACGGACGTCCGGGTGCTCGGCCGGCACCGCCTGGGCCGCACCGTCGAGACGGACTCCCGTCAGCTCCGTCCAGTCAGCGCCTCGGTCGACGACTACCGAAACGCGCGGATCGCGTAACGCGTTCTCCCAATTGGCGTCACCCTGCCGCGTCGACACGAACAGACCGTCCTCCAGCCAGACGAACCAGCGGGGCGCCACATGTGGCGCTCCCGAGGGATCGAGCGTCGAGAGATGGCAATCCGGCACGTCTCGGAAGGCCCGGCGCAGGAACTCCAGGTCCCCGCTCATCCCGCCGCCACCAGATCGGCGAGCGCGGAGAGCGCTGGGACCGCCTCGGGGTCGAGGCCCGGCGCGTCCAACCCGGCACGGGCCTGCGCGACG
>CAZDXK010000485.1:0-1622 GCA_964509215.1 uncultured Actinomycetes bacterium
GTCGCCGTCGCCAGGGTTTCGACCCTGCGGTACACCTACGCTGGGCTCACTTGCGGCAGAACGTACACCTTCGCGCTGGAGGCACTCGACGCTCTCGGAAATGCGTCGAACCGGGCCGAGGCCACGGGCCGAATTGCGACACTCCCCTGCCGCACCAGCAAGCCCCCGATACCCCCTCGGCGAACGCCCGTCCCCAAGCCGAAGCTCCCGGCACTGCCGACCGTCGGCACGAAGGCGAATATCTGGGTCGACGCAAACGGCGGCTCGTGCAGTAGGAAGGCCGAAGCCGCCGGGTACGTTGACTCTCGCGCCTGCCCGACGATCAATGCCGCGTACCAGTCGGCCGCGAACGGGGACACCGTCCTCGTGCGCGGCGGAAGCTACGGCAGGCAGGTCATCGCGCAGAAGACGGCCGCCGCGGCGCCCGGAATCCGGATAGCCACGGTTTCCGGCGAATTGGTTACGTTCTCGACGCTCGAGATCAAGGGCAGCTTCATCCGCTTCTCCGGACCATTCCGCGCGCAGCGCCTCGAGGTCGACGGCGCGCGAAACAGCCCAGCCAACGCGCCGGTCGAAAACGTCCTCATCGACAGGTTCGAGGTCGATGGCCAGAACCTCGATGGTGAGCCCGTGGCCTATCTTCGCGGGGCGCATCGGGTGACGTGGCGCAACGGCGAGATCCACAACAACAAGAACGGGTCACTCATCTACGCAGACCAGGATGCCGGCGCCGGTGGCCTCAACCAGATCACCTTCGACCGAATGAGCATCCACGACGCGCTGCTCGACTCAGGCTCCTCCGCCCACACCGAGTGCCTCTACGCCCAGGGCATCAACAACCTCCGGATCACCAACAGCCACTTCTACCGCTGCGCAGTGATGGACGTCTTCATCACCCGCTGGACCGGCACCAACACCGATGCCGTCGGCGGCTACGTCGAAAACAGCATCTTCGAGCCACCACTGTCGGCCGGCAACGTCTGCTGCGCCTCGCTTGCCTTCCACTTCCGCAACGGCAGCGAGCCCGCACCCGACATCGACAACTGGGACTTCCGCTACAACCTCTTCGCCGGCGCACTCTCCTTCGGAGACGGCGGCAACGTGATCAAGGGAGGCGGCCTCCGCGTCGTCGGCAACGTCTTCCTCAGCAATTCGGACTGCAAGGGCGGCGCTACTTACGCCAACAACGTCCACGGCGACGGGTCGCGCTGCAACGGTGCCGGTGAGATCGCTGCGAGCAGCAGCAGTATTCGCTCCGGGTTCGCGAACTACGTCGGCTCGATCGCGGCGAACAACAATTGGCACCTGAAGTCCGGGAGCGTCCTTCTGGACAAGGGCTCGCCTTCGTCTTACCCGGGCGTAGACCGCGACGGGAACGCCCGTTTCAAGGGCCGCGCACCCGATGTCGGTCCGTACGAGCTCCGCTAGAGCGCCCGCCGCCCAGACGGTCTGTTGACGCCGTTGCGGATGCTTCCCCACAGAGCTGCTGCTTACTTTTGTGGCAGCGCGTTCACTCGTTTGAGTCATCAGCCGGACGCGATTGCGGCCCGATACGGGATGCGCCACCCAAAGCCATTCCTAGGAGCACGCAATGTGGAGAGCCGCACTCCCTTGCAGGCGCG
>CAZDXK010000486.1:0-1617 GCA_964509215.1 uncultured Actinomycetes bacterium
CGTCCCGCACCTCCAGCTCGCACCCGATCACGATGTCGAACAGCGGCGCCAAGGGTCGCACGAAGATGTCCGCGGCCGCGGTGATGAGGATGGTCCGATGTCCGGCGGCGCGGTGCTCACGGATCCGGCGGATCGCCGCGGAGCTCGCCTTCTGAAGCATGAACTCGCCGACGTGATGATCGATCAAACGCTCCACGCCTTCGACGGACGCGCCCTCGTACCGTCGGAAGAACGTGCGGAGGAAATCCCCACGGTCGCGCCTATCGATCTGCAGGTACGACGGGATCTTTCCGAAGACGCTCACGAGCTCCCTCGGCCACTCGTCGGGCGGGAGGTCGGCCATCCTCGTCCAGACGTAGGACTCGACGACGTTCGACGTGATGATCGTGCCCTCCATGTCGAAGAGCGCCACGACCGGTTGTTCGCGTTCGCGGATCTTGACGGCCGGCGTCTCTCGCGCGCGCTTGGAGAGCTCGCGGAGGCTCTGCGTCACGGCGGGCGAGTGCACGTCCTGCAGGTAATACCGCCAGTCCATTACCGCCGAATCGAACGGGAACCGCTCCCGGTCCTCGGGTGTGAGCGAATCCGACAGCGCGAGCATGCGGTCGTCGGTGTAGATCACCTCGGCCTCGGTGTACGCACCGTACAGATCCGAGTAGCGCTTCACGAAGTCGACGCGGGCCTTGTCGCGATCCACGCGGGAGACCAGGTCACGCATCCGTTTGGACTTCGGCAGGTGCGTGACGATCTTCTCGGCGACATCGGTCAACCGGTCCGCACGGTCGATCATGCGCTCGACGCTCAGGCTGCCCGGGAACGACCACTCGGGCACCTTGTGCTCGCCGCGTCCACGCTCCGGCAACGGATGCGCCTCGAAGTACTGGCGCACGTACCGATACAGCTCGTGATACTGGAGCGGGTTCCGGCTCCCCGAGCTGACGTGGTAGTAGGCGGGGCTCCGGGGCTCGGGCGGCGTGCCGGCGACCGCGAGGATCGCGTTCACGACCATGTCCACCGGGATGATGTCGACGATCCCCTCAGGGATACCGGGGAACTCCGGGATCTGGCCCAGCCCGTATGCGCGGATGATCGGGTCGGCCATCTTGAAGCCGTCGATCCACCCGGGCGCGGGATGGAACAACGCGCTCTCGATGATCGATGGGCGAACGATCGACAGCGGCAGCCCCTCGAGGCCGGCGAGCTCTTCCACCGCCCGTTCGCCCATCGCCTTCGTGAACGTGTAGACGTCGGGCCAACCGAGCGATCGGGCGCGCGACCGGCCGTAGCGCGTCAGGCGCTTCGACACCCAATCCTTGCGCCGCTGCTCGGCCTCCTCGGCCACCGTCATGGGGCCGGCGCGCGAGTGCTCCTTCGACGCGCGGTCCATGAAGTCGTCGAGCATCTCCGGGCGGCGAGACTGTCCCTCCACGTCGCGACGCGCCTGTAAGGCGAGCTCGCCTTCCGTCCGCCAGTCGACGCGATGGTCCAACGTGTCCTCGGGGACGACGCCTTTCGCGACGCCGGCGACGTACGCGGTCGAGATGTGCACGAGACATGGCCGCGAACCGCTCTCGATCACGCCGCGGTACAGGTTCATGGCGCCGAACAGGTTGGTCT
>CAZDXK010000487.1:0-1615 GCA_964509215.1 uncultured Actinomycetes bacterium
GTCGGAGCCGTCGTCGACGTTGTAAACGTGCGGCCCGAGGACCTGCTGCGCTGACTTTTGCTACTTCAGGCAGCTGCCGCCGTCGACGGGGAGTGTGATGCCGGTGATGTAGCGGGCTTCGTCGGAGGCGAGGAAGAGCACGGCGTTGCTGATGTCTTCGGGTTCGACCCAGCCGATCGGCAGGGTGTGCATCATCATCCCGATGACTTTCATGTCGTCGGGTCCGGGGTTGTCCAGGTCGGGGCGGAACATCTTCATGGTGGCGTCGTTCATGAACATGGGGGTGTTCACGTTGGTGGGGTGGATGGAGTTGACACGGATGTTGTGTTGGCCGAGTTCGACGGCGAAGGCCCGCATCAGGCCCACGACTCCGTGCTTGGCGGAGACGTAGTGGCCGGTGTGGGGGTAGGCCTTGAGGCCCCCGACTGAGCTGGTCAGGATGATCGATCCGCCGCGGCCTGCCTCCAGGAGGTGCGGGACACCGGCTTTCACCGTTTTCCACACCCCGCTCAGGTTGATGTCGATCATGTCGGTCCAGTCTTCTTCGCTGGTCTTGTCCAGCGTCTGGCCGCCGTTACCGATCCCCGCGTTGGCGACGATGATGTCGAGCCGGCCCAGTTGCTCGACGCCGCTGTCGATGGCGGCTTTGAGGGCGGTGTAGTCACGGACGTCGACCTCGGCGGTCACGATCCGGCGACCGAGTCCTTTGACCAGGTCAGCGGTCTCGGCCAGGTCCTCGGGTGTGGACATCGGGATCTGCACGCTGTCGATCTGCTTGCAGATGTCGAGGGCGATGATGTCTGCGCCTTCTGCTGCCAACCGGACTGCGTGGCTGCGGCCCTGGCCGCGGGCCGCGCCCGTGATGAGAGCGACGGTGCCTTCAACGCGTCCAACCATGAGCTTCTCGATTCTGTGGTGTGACGGCCGCGGTGAGGACAGGCCGTGCTGAGGACAGGGCCGCGGTGAGGAGTGCGGTGGTTAGGAGATGAAGGCCGGCAGGGTGTCCCAGCCGCGGATGGTGGAGGTAGGGGACAGGCTGGCATTCGCCAGGTCGACCTGCCATTCGGGAAACCGCTTCAGGATCTCCTCGAGGGCGATGCGGCCTTCCAGGCGGGCCAGTGCGGAGCCCAGGCAGAAGTGCGGACCGACGCTGAACGCCAGGTGGGGCTGTGGTTCGCGGTTGATGTCGAACACGTCGCCGTCGGGCGGGAACTGACGGTGGTCACGGTTGGCGGCGCCGATGAGCATCATCATGACGCTGCCCTTGGGCACCGTCTGGCCGTAGTAGTCCACGTCCCGGGTGACGTACCGGGCCACGTGCGGTGCGGGTGGTTCGAAGCGCAGCAGCTCCTCGATGGCCTTGGGGATCAAGGAGAAGTCCTGCGCGAGCTGCCGGCGCTGCTCCGGGTGCTCCGCGAGGACCTTGCCGGCCCAGCCGATCAGCCTGGTGGTGGTGTCGTTACCGGCGCCGGCGACCACGTTCAGGTAGATCAGCAGCTCGTCGCGGGTCAGCTTGCGGGTGGTGCCGGTCTCGTCGACGAACTCGACGTTGAGCAGCTCGGTCATGATGTCGTCGGACGGATGGTCGGCTCGCCAGTCGATGTAGTCGGCGAAG
>CAZDXK010000488.1:0-1607 GCA_964509215.1 uncultured Actinomycetes bacterium
GCGAGAAGGGGATCAAGTCGGAGGACCTGCAGAAGGCGATCCGGGACGAGTTCAAAGAGAACGAGGACCTGCCGAACACGACGAACCCCGACGACTGGGCTCGCATCTCGGGCAAGAAGGGCGAGCGCATCGTGTACGTCCGCACCTTGCTCGGCGAGGGGATCGGCGGCGAGGGCCGGCAGGTCGAGCGCGTCAGCGCCGGACAGTACCTGTAGGCTTCCGCGATGGCCATCCCCAAGGTCGTCGGTACGGAGACCGAGTACGGGATCTCGGCCATCGGATCACCGGAGTTCAATCCCGTCATCTCGAGCTCGCTCCTCATCAGCACGTTCGCGGGAGCGCTTCGACGGATCCGCTGGGACTACGAGCAGGAGTCGCCGATGCGCGACGCGCGCGGCTTCGAGCCCGTTCAGGTCCGGGAAGTCTCGGAGGAAGATCTCGGCCTCGCGAACGTCATCCTTCCGAACGGCGCTCGGTACTACGTGGACCACGCGCACCCGGAATACTCGACGCCGGAGTGCACGACGGCGCGCGACCTGGTCATCCACGACAAGGCGGGGGAGCGGATCCTCGAGCGCTCGCTGGACGAGCTCGAGCGCGCGATGCCGGGTGGGCAGCGGCTCGCGATCTACAAGAACAACAGCGACGGCAAGGGGAACTCGTACGGGACGCACGAGAACTACCTGGTCGACCGCGCCCTGCCGTTCGCCAACATCGTGCGTGACCTCACGCCGTTCTTCGTCTCACGCCAGATCTTCTGCGGGGCCGGGAAGCTCGGCGCCGAGGCGCCGTGGGACGAGAAGGACCGCCACCGGTACCAGCTCACGCAGCGGGCGGACTTCTTCGAGGCCGAGGTCGGCCTGGAAACGACGCTGAAGCGCCCGATCATCAACACGCGGGACGAGCCCCACGCCGACCCCGACAAGTACCGGCGACTGCACGTGATCGTCGGGGACGCCAACCTGTGCGAGGTCGCCACGCTGCTGAAGATCGGAACGACCTCGATCGTGCTGAAGATGATCGAGGACGAGTACCTGCCCGACCTCACGTTGGCGAACGCCGTCGCCTCGCTGCACGAGGTCTCCCGCGACCTGACGTGCCGAGGTGAGGTGCGCCTGGCGGACGGGCGGCGGATGACGCCGATCCAGCTTCAGTGGGAGTACCTGGAACGGGCGAAGAAGTACGTGGAGCAGGAGGACACCACGGCGGACAACCAGGACGTCGTCGAGCGATGGGAAGGGGTCCTGTCCGCCCTCGAGGACGATCCGATGCAGCTGCACCGCGAGCTCGACTGGGTGGCGAAGTATCGCCTCCTGGAGGCCTACCGCGAGCGCGACCGGCTGGACTGGGGCAACCCGAAGCTGCGGCTGATCGATCTCCAGTACCACGACGTTCGCCGCGACCGTGGTTTGTACCACCGGCTTGCGGCAACCGGAAAGGTCGAACGCGTCGTCTCCGACGAGGAGATCGAGCGCGCGGTGCTGGAGCCGCCCGAGGACACGCGGGCGTATTTCCGCGGGCGTTGCATCTCGAAGTTCCCCGACGCCATCGCGGCCGCGAGCTGGGACTCGATGATCTTCGACGCCGGTCGGGAGGCGCTCCAGCGG
>CAZDXK010000489.1:0-1602 GCA_964509215.1 uncultured Actinomycetes bacterium
CGGGCCTGCGGTTGGGTCGGCCACGACGCGCTTGATGTCGGCCAGGAAGTCGTCGGCCATCTCCTGGAAAGCGTACCTCCTGCCCGGAATGCGACGATGTACGCATGGCCCTGAAGGTGATGCTCAGTTCCGTGGTTCGCGGCCTCGCGGATGTTCGCGATGCGGTCGCTCCCGTGATCAAGATCCTGCGCTACGACGTCATCCGGTTCGAGACCGTGGTGAAGACGCCGGTACCGCCGCGCGCGACGTGCGTGGAGATGGTCGAGAACTCGGACATGTATCTGCTAATCCTCGGCGAGGAGTACGGCGATCCGATGCCCGGAACCGGTTTGGCACCGACGGAGGAGGAATGGACGGTCGCACGCAACCTCGGCAAGCCCACGGTGGTCTTCAAGAAATCCGGGATGACCCCCGGCCCCGCGCAGGCGGCGTTCATCAAGAAGGTCGAGGACTACGAGACCGGGGTGTGGCGACACTCGTTCACCGACACGGCCGATCTGATCTCGCAACTCGAGGGCGCGCTCGCGACGGCCGCGGAAGCCCTGCAGCCGGCCGCGCCGACACCGCTGGCGTCGCCTGTTTCCGTTCCCTGGCTCCAGAGTGCTTCAGGGATCTTCACCGGCGCCGGAACTGTCCTGGAGACGCACGCCCTGCCGGTCGGAGGCACCGCGGCTCTCCCGGCGGCGACGTTCGGCGACCTGAAGCGGATCATCTCAACGGTGGGGCAGGACGACGGGATCTTCGAGGTCGGCCAGGCGATCGACTTCACGGTCAGCGAGACGGCCGTCATCGCCCAGGCGAGCCGCGATGGCCGACGACCGGCTGCCGGCGTTCGCGTCGGCCGCAATCGGTCTGTCAGCATCTGGGAGAGCCTTCCGACCTCGCTGCACGTCGGCACCCTCCTCGACGAGGCCCAGTTCGCGCGTCGTGTCGCCCGCGACCTTCGGCTCGCCGACGGGCTCCGCGTGCTCGACAGCGATCGAGTGGCCGTCGCGGCCGGGTTCGAGGATGTCTCGATGCTGGGGACCCCGGCCGAGTACGGCACCGGCATGACCCTGCCGTTCGGGATGGGTAGCAACAAGCAGCTTGATCCGGAACCAGGAGAATCATGGCCGCGGCGAGCGCTCGCGGTCGGCGCCGACGACATCGCCCGCGAGGTGGTTGCCGGCCTGATGCTCCGACTCCAGACTCGTCGCTAGCCGACCATGGCGGGTGTCGGTGGGCCGGCCGAGCCGCAACCTTCTGGGGTGATCGAACTCCGGCTGACTCATTCGGCAATCGACTTCTGGGTCGATGTCCGCCTCCTCGAGTCCGAGGGCCGGTGGCTGGCCGTGGCGGACCTTGCCTCGACCCCCGAGGTGGCCGTTGCCGCCCGACCCGACCTCGAGCGGCCGAGCGCCATTGATCAGCACCCTCGATCAGAATCTGCCTGAATCCTGAGTGGGCATGCCCACGCTCAATACGTGTCGGGCGCCACTCTTGCGCTACGCCAGCGGCCCGCGACGCTCAGCGCTTCGGCGCGCGCGATCAGTTCCTGCGGATCGGAGATGTCGGCCGGCGTGATCTTGTTCATCACTTCGGCGGCCGTGTAGCCCAGCATCC
>CAZDXK010000490.1:0-1599 GCA_964509215.1 uncultured Actinomycetes bacterium
CGACTACGAGGTGGGGGTCGCGGCGATGCTGGATCACCTCTCCGGCCGGCGCGATCTCGATCTGGACCGCGTGGGCGCCGTGGGGGTCAGCCTGGGCGGCTACTACGCCCCGCGCGCCGCGGCGTTCGAGCCTCGGATCCGCGCGGCGGTGTCGATCGGCGGGCCTTACAACTTCGGAGACTGCTGGGACGGTCTCCCGATGCTCACGCGGGAGACGTTCGTCCATCATTCGGGTGCGACCGACGAAGCCGAGGGGCGGGAGCTCGCGTCAAAGCTCGACCTCGGCCCGGTGCTCCCCGGGTTACGGACGCCGCTGCTCGTGATCTTCGGCAAGCTCGACCGGCTGATCCCGTGGCAGCACGCGGAGCGGGTCGCGGCCGAGGCCCCGAACGCGGAGCTGGTCATGTACGAGCACGGCAACCACGTGTGCAACAACATCCCGTACCTCTACCGGCCCCTCGCCGCCGACTGGACGCTGGAGCGGCTGGCTCGTGTGGGATAGGTTCTCGCCCGCCGAGATGGCGCGCCGGTGGGACCTCGCGCGCGACCTGATGGATCGCCTCGACGTCTCGGGATTGCTCGTGTTCGGCAACTCGGGGATCAACCGGCACAACGAGGCGAACGTCTTCTGGCTCACGAACCATCTCGATCTGCACCACAACTACCTGGTCGCTCCGCGCGACGTGTCGATCGAGCCGGCCCTGTTCACCGGCCTCGCGAACCACGTGCCGAACGCACGCCAGGTGAGCGACATCCCGATCATCGAGTGGGGTGGCTACGACCCGGCGACCGCCGTGGTGGCTCGGCTGCGGGAGACGGGCCTGGACCGGGGCCGGCTCGGGCTCGTCGGGGTCAACGCCACGTTCGGCATGGGGATGCCGTATCAGCACCATCGTTCGTTGCGGGATGCGTTGCCCGAGCTCGACCTCATCGAGGCGACCCCGGAGTTCGCGGCCCTTCGAGCGGTGAAGTCCGACGAGGAGGTCGGATGGCTCCGGCGTGCCGCCGCGTTCACCGATCGGAGCATCGAGGCCCTCAGACTGGAGGTCCGCCCGGGCATCCCCGAGTACGCCCTGCTCGGCATCATCGAGGGCTCGTTCCGGTCCGACGGCGGCCTGCCGCACATCGCGTTCCTGCGATCGATGCCGATGGACCGACCGAACGGATGCCTCCCGGCGCAGAACCCGTCCGATCGCGTGATCGAGGAAGGCGACGTGATCATCACCGAGATCAGCGCCTCCTACTGGGGGTACTCGGGACAGATCCACCGGCCGGTGTTCGTCGGTCGCGAGCCGACGCCCGAGTGGCAGCGCATGTTCGATACCGCCCTCGAGGCGTACCGGCGCGTGGCCGAGGCCATCCGTCCCGGAGCGTCAGAACGCGACGTGATCCGGGCCGCATCGGTGATCGGCGAGCAGGGGTACGACATCTACGACGACCTGATCCACGGCTACGGCGTGGACATCCATCCGCCGGTCATCGACCGCTCGTGCAGCCGGTGGTGGCCGTGGGACGAGGCCTGTTCCGCGCCCGAAGGCCGTCGCTTCGAGCGAAGCATGGCGATCGTCATCCAACCGAACCCGATCACGCCCGACGAGC
>CAZDXK010000491.1:0-1590 GCA_964509215.1 uncultured Actinomycetes bacterium
TAGCCTGGAAAATTCACGAACACGTTTGAATCTCTGAAAAACAAAAGCCCCTGTCATGGTAAAAAGGCTTTGCTACAAGGCTTTCAACCACTCGAGAGGCTTTTGCGTGTACGACGGTATCACACAACAGAGTGTTCTGTTCAAGGACCTGTTCGATAAGCCGCTGGTCGCAAAATTCGATCAGCGCGAGAGCAGTTCGGATGGCGGTGCGATTCTGCTGGCGGCGGCGGACCGGCGGCTGGGCTTGAGCGAGCGGCTGGCCGGATGCATCAAGGATCGGCGCCAGCCGGGCAAGATCGAGCACACGGTTCACGAGGTGTTGAATCAGCGGCTGTATGCGATCGCCTGCGGGTATCCGGACTGCAACGATGCGGCGCGGTTGTCGAGCGATCCGGTGCATCGGCTGCTGTCGCGCGGGGAGACATCGGCTGAAGCGATGCTGGCATCGCAGCCGACGTTGTCGAGATTTGAGAATGCCGTGGACCGCGGCTCGCTGTATCGCATGGGAGAGGCACTGGCCGATTGCGTGATCGCACGGCATCGAAAGCGTTTGGGTCGACGCAAGGTCAAGCACGTGAGGATCGACTTGGATCCCACCGACGATCCGACGCACGGTGCGCAACAGCTGGCGTTCTTCAACGGGCATTACGACACCTGGTGCTATCTGCCGATGGCGGGCTTTCTCACTTTCAATGGCGAGCCCGATCAGTACTTGTTCTGCTACGTGCTGCGTGCGGGCAATGCACCGGCCAAGCAAGGGGCGATCGGCATCCTGCAGCGGATCATCCAGCAGGTGCGCATGAACTTCCCCAAGGCGCGTATTCAGGTGCGCCTGGATGGCGGCTTTGCCGGCCCTGAGCTGTTGAACTTCCTGGACGACAGTGACGTCGACTATCTGGTGGGAATGGCTGAAAACAAGGTGCTGACGCGTCGCGCGCGGCGATTGATGGGCCGCGCCAGAAGGCTGTCGAGGATCACAAACAAGACGGCGAACGTCTTTGGCGAGACCCGTTATGCCGCCCAGAGCTGGAAGCAGCGTAAGCGGCGCGTACTGATTAAAGCGGAGGTAGTGCGGGCAGATGGCAAGTCCCCGAAGGACAACGCCCGCTTTGTCGTGACGAATCTCAAGAAGACCCCGCGGTATCTGTACAAGCGCGTCTACTGCGGTCGCGGCGACATCGAGAATCGTATCAAGGAGCTGCACCACGGGCTGGAGATCGACCGCACCAGTTGCACGGACTTCCTCGCCAATCAGCTGCGCGTGCTGATCACAGCGGCGGCGTATGTGTTGATGCAAGAAGTGAGACTGGCCGCCAAGGGAACCTCCTGCGAGCGTGCGCAGGTGAGCACGCTGCGGGATCGATTGATCAAACTCGGCGCTTGGATTGAATCCTCCGCACGACGCATCGTGGTGCACTTGCCCAAAGGCGCACTGCATCGCTGCGAGTGGCAGCGCATCGCCCGTTCGCTGGGTGCCGTACCGACATAGCCGACGGTCGTTTGGCGAATCCATCCTCCCGGACTGACGTGCCGAGGCCTGCGCTCGCCCGTCGATCAGCAAATTCCGACACCATGCGCTCATGATGAGCG
>CAZDXK010000492.1:0-1590 GCA_964509215.1 uncultured Actinomycetes bacterium
GGCGTGGGCCCCGATGAAAAAATCCGGCAATGGCGAGCGGCGGGCTCCGCCCCGGCGCCGATACTCCGCAAACGCTTTGCCCGCCAGGAAGGCGGCTGGATACGGGATCTGTTCGCGCACGATCGGCAGCTCGCCGATTGCGGCGTCACATGCCTCCACCTCGCGATAGCCAACGGAGACTTCGGAGTAGACGATCGGGTTGATCACAAGAGGTCCTCGCCCGCTCGCGGCTTCAAGCGCGTCCGCCGACCACGCCTCCCAGGCCGGATCGCCCCAGATCACGTCGATCAGGACGTTCGAATCAATCAGGGTTGCAGAGCCCAGAACCGCTCAGTCCTCGCCACGCGTAAGACGCATGATCTCTTCAGTTGTCATCGTGAATTCGGAGCGTGAGCGCCGCAAGCGCTCGACCAATTCCTGGCCCGGCGTGGGCTGCCGAGCCGACCGGCGAACCCGAACCTCGCCGTCCTCGATCGTGAAGTCCACCTCGGTGCCGGGCAGGAATCCCGCTTTGTCCCGGACCGTCTTGGGGATGGTTACCTGACCCTTGCTGGTGATTCTCATGGTAAGAATCATACGGTAAGATTCTTACTCAGGCGAGCGCGCCGAGTTGCCGCAGCCGTGCCCGCCCTTCCGCCAGGCATCGATTCACCTTGGTCCGGCTCCAGCCCGTGATCTCGACGATTTCCGCATAGGAATATCCCTCACCTCGCAGCAACAAGGCATGGCGTTCGTCCGGCTTCAGACGCGCGAGCGCCCGAACTTGCTCGAGCGAGCGCTCACGTCGCAGGGCCAACCCTTCTGGACACAGGGCAGGGCTCTCCAGAGACCACGGCACCTCACCCCCCAACAAGCGCTCTCGTTCGCGTCGAAGCGCCAGGGCTTCGCGCCGGGTCACGAGGTGCATCCAGGCCGTAAGCCGCTCGGGTGGATGGGGCGGCGCCTTCTCCAGCAGGGCCAGCGAAGCGCGTTGCAGGGCGTCTTCGGCATCGTCAGGACAGATGGAGAATCGAGTCGCCGTTCGGCGGAACGCAGCACCCTGGCGCTCGAGCAATGAGACCGCCCGTCGGGATCTTCCCTCTACGTGCTCCACGCCCTGGACAACCCCGGCGCGTCGCGCGATGCCCCGGGTAGCCGCTTGCGCGGACCCTTTCAGCGGCGCTACGTCGTCGACCCCACCGCTATCGTTGCCTGCCTATGGGGACTTGCCTCGTTTCAGGAGGAGCCGGCTTTCTCGGCTCGCATATGTGTGACGCCCTGCTTCGCAAGGGGCACCGCGTGATCTGCGTCGACAACCTCGATACCGGATCGCTGCAAAACGTCGAGCACGTCGAGGACGACCGCTTCCACTTCCTGATGCACGACGTCACCGAGCCGCTCTTTCTCGATGAGCCGGTCGACTTCGTCTATCACCTCGCATCACCGGCGAGCCCGATCGACTACCTGCGCCTGCCGCTGCACACGCTGAAGGTCGGGTCCTACGGGACACACCACATGCTGGGCCTGGCCAAGATCAAGCGCGCCCGCTTCGTCCTGGCATCCACATCGGAGGTCTACGGCGACCCGCAGGTCCACCCACAGCCGGAGAGC
>CAZDXK010000493.1:0-1589 GCA_964509215.1 uncultured Actinomycetes bacterium
GCTGCTCGGGCCGGTGGTCACGGGGTTGGTCGCGATCGGCACGGCGGCCGTGCTCTGGTTCGGCGCGCGATTGGTGCTCGAGGAGGCGATGACGGCCGGCGCGCTGATCGTGTTCCTGACCTATCTCGGAAAGATGTTCCGGCCCATTCAGGACGTCGCGAGGGCGAGCACGAACATTGCGCAGGCGTCGGTGGGCCTCGAGCGGATTAAGGCGGTGCTCGACGCGGACGAGCGGCTGCCACGCGCACCGCATGCCCGCGCGCTGACTCGCGCGGAAGGACGCGTGGAATTCAGCGGCGTCACATTCGGTTATGACCCTGACCGTCCCGTGCTGACCGACATCTCTTTCGTCGCGGAGCCCGGTCAGCTTGTCGGGCTCGTCGGGCCGAGTGGCAGCGGCAAGTCGACGCTCGTGAGCCTGATCCCGCGCTTCTACGATCCCAACGCCGGCGTGGTCACTCTTGACGGGAGCGACGTGCGCGATTTCACGATTCGGTCGCTGCGCCGTCAGATTGCGTTCGTCTTGCAGGACACGCAACTGTTCCACGCGCCGATCTGGCAGAACATCGCTTATGGCCAACCTGACGCGACGCGTGATGCCATCATCAGCGCGGCCCAGCTCGCGCAGGCGCACGAGTTCATCGAGGCGCTGCCTGACCGCTACGACACGATGGTCGGGCAGGGCGGGCTGACGTTGTCTGGCGGTCAGCGCCAGCGGCTTGGCATTGCGCGGGCGATGGTGCGGGACGCAGCGATCTTGATTCTCGACGAGCCCAGCTCCGGCCTCGACGCGGAGTCGGAGCGCCTGGTGTTCGAAGGCCTCGACCGCCTGCTCTCCGGCAAAACGACGTTCGTGATCTCGCACCGGATGGCGACGATCAGGAATGCCGATGTTATCCTCGTCCTCGACCGGGGCCGCATAGCCGAGCGCGGCACGCACGATGAGCTGCTTGCACAGAACGGTCTGTACTCTCGTCTGCAGCATCTCCAGCGGCCGGAGGAGGTGCACGAACGAAGGATTTCGCTCTCGCCAGACTCCAATGCGTAGGAATCCAGCGTTCCAACGAAGAGATTCATTTGTGCAAGCAGAGATCAGAACTTTGTGGCACGCCTGTTGCGATGGGAACTCCGGAGGTTCATCTTGGCAGATAGCGAAAACGACGACATCACGGTGGTTCCAATTCCGGCATCGGAAAGTCAGGCCGAGCACGACCGCATCCGGAAATCCAACGACCGCGATCAGAAACTCGAACGGGAAGGGAAAGTCTCTCGTCACAATCGAGGCTACGACGAAGCGGCTGACGGAATCATGCCTCCTCCAGAGATCGAGCGCGTGGTGGACGAATAGCCATTGGCATCGTGATGTAATCTTTTGGCTCATGCCGAAGCGAAAGATTGCACTCGCGTGCGCCTCCGTGTTCGTCATCGGAGTCTGCGCCGGGGAAGGCACTCGATCGTCCGGTGCCCCGATCACGCGCCTCGACGGCACCACCATCGACACGACCGCGCTGACCGAACGGATCGAGACGCTTACGCGTGCGGCCAATGTCCATGGCCTGACGGTCACGATCTTCAACGACGGTGGGACG
>CAZDXK010000494.1:0-1572 GCA_964509215.1 uncultured Actinomycetes bacterium
ACTGGAACCTGATGCGCACAGTGATCAGCAAGCACGTGAAGGACCCTTGGGCATTACTGTACATCGAACGATGGCTGACTGCCCCCGCAGTGACGCCGGACGGGAAAACCGTTCAGCGAAACAAAGGGGTTCCACAAGGGTCAGTCGTCGGACCGGTGTTAATGAACGCCTACATGCATTACACCTTCGACCGATGGATGCAGCGGCAGTATCCGCAGTATCCGTTTGCTCGTTACGCCGACGATGCGGTAGTCCACTGCCGCAGCCGTGCTGAGGCAGAGAAACTGCTCACGGCGATTGCGGGACGGTTGAAGGAGTGCAAGCTAGAGATGCACCCGGAGAAATCCGGTGTGGTGTATTGCAAGGATAGCAATCGGCGCGGACGCTACCCCCGGATACAATTTACGTTCCTGGGGTTCAGTGTGCTGCAGAAGCATACGGATAAGGAGTTCTTCATGAACGAATAACCGTGTGAATAGAAGCTGCGTGATAGATGAGGGCGGGCCCCTCGAGATCTGCTTTCAGGAGCAGGTCTCAAACCACTCCAAGCTGCTGCGGTAAAAGGCTGTGGTGGTGAGCGTTGGAGAAAAAGCGCGAGGATGAACTCGTGCAGGTGCGCATCCGAGAGACGAACGAAAGTAAACCCGTACGAAGACGCGTCGTTAAGAACCAAGCGTCGTCAAAACCAGGATCGTGTATCTAGCCTGGGACAAGTCCGTCGAGTGCCTGATGATTGGACGGGCGGCGACCGGCGTAGAGGGGGCGTGAAGCGGATGCAGGCTATTGCGTGGAACTGCAGGAACCAGTCGCTCTGATGTCAAGGGAGAAGTCGAAGCGGAGAAAACCGTGAGGCGAGAGTACCAATGCAGAGCACTGGGGCGGACCGATCCGTATGAGCGATGAAGGCTCGTAACGGGGCTGGAGCAAAGGGGTCGGATCAGGTGGTCGTACGATCGGAACAACTGGCGACAGGAGGACGTCGATGCGTATGACAGACAAACCGTTCAATATTGAAAAGATGCAAGTGTTCGAAGCCTACAAAGCGGTCAAATCCAATGCAGGCGCCGCTGGTGTGGATGGTCAGACGATCGAGCAGTTCGAAGCCGACTTGAAGAGCAATCTCTACAAGATCTGGAATAGGATGAGTTCGGGAAGCTACTTTCCGCCGCCGGTGCGTGCCGTCGCCATTCCGAAGAAGTCAGGAGGTGACAGGATTTTGGGTGTGCCCACCGTAGCTGATCGCGTGGCTCAGATGGTGGTCAAGCAAGTCATTGAGCCGAATCTCGAACCGGTGTTCCTGGCAGACTCCTACGCCTACAGGCCGGCAAAGTCGGCACTCGATGCCGTCGGGGTCACGCGCGAGCGGTGCTGGAAATACGACTGGGTCGTAGAGTTCGATATCAAAGGCCTGTTCGACAACATTGATCACGAACTTCTGCTACGGGCCGTCCGCAGACATGTAACGTGCAAATGGGCGCTGCTGTACATCGAGAGGTGGCTGAAAGCGCCGATGGTGCAGGAAGACGGAGCAATAAAGGAGCGAAGCCGCGGCACGCCTCAAGGCGGTGTGGT
>CAZDXK010000495.1:0-1571 GCA_964509215.1 uncultured Actinomycetes bacterium
CCATGGTCTCCAGCGTGATCCTGATGGCGGAGGCCGGCGCGCTCTCGCTCTCGTCCTCGTTCGCGCTCTTCGTGGTGCCCTGGGCTGCTCTCAGCGGCGGGTGGCTGTTCCTGTCGAGCCGGCCGCGCGCGGCGGCGAACACACAGCCCGTCTCGGTTCGGCGCCGGGCGTCCGCACGCGGCGGAAGGGCGGCGTCGGTCCGCGGGGCGGCCTGGGTGGGATCATCGGTCGTGCTCGCGAGCCTGCTCGTCTTCATGGGTATCCCGAGGCTCCCGGGGACGCTCGTGCGGTCGCTGCCGTTCTCGCTCGGCGGCGCCGCCTCGACGGTCGCCAACTTCGCGGGCGGCGTGGAGAACCCGTCGCTCCCGGCGGAATCGGGTAACGGCGTGGTGGACTTCGCGCCGGACGCGTACCCGGGCTTCAGCGATGTCGTCGACCTGCGCGCCCGTGGACAACTCTCGGACGAGATCGCGTTCCGGGTGCGGGCGCCTCAGGCCGCGCTCTGGCGGGCGGAGGCGTTCGACACGTTCGACGGGACGAGGTGGACGATCTCGGACCCGTCGACCGTGCCGCTGCAGCAGGGCGACGCACCCAACTCCGTCGTCTTGCCGGACGGGCTCGCGGAGGCGATCGGACCGGTGCCGACGGTGCAGGTCACGCAGACGTTCTACATCGACACGCCGCAACCCAACGTGTTGTTCGCCGCCGCCACCCCGGAGCTCGTCTACTTCCCATCCGGGGGGTTGGAGGTCGACCGCTACGGCTCCGTCCGCTCGCCGATCCTCCTCGACGAGGGGATGATCTATTCAGTGGTGTCCGACGTGCCCGTCACGGACGCCCGCACGTTGCGTCTGGCACACCCGCCGGGACCGGTCGTGAGCGATCCGATCTACGTGCAGATCCCACCCGAGCTGCCGGAGCGCGTCGGCGAGCTCGCACGTCGGATCACGGCCGGCGCCACCAGCGAGTACGACCGGGTGGTCGCCGTGCAATCCTGGATCCGCCGCAACACCAGGTACGACCTCGACGTTCCCAGGGATCCCGCGGGCGTCGACGCCGTCGATCATTTCTTGTTCGTCACCAAGACGGGCTTCTGCGAGCAGATCGCGAGCTCACTGGCCATCATGCTGAGAACGCTCGGGATATCGACGCGCCTGGTGACCGGGTACGGACCGGGCGAACGGAACCCGTTGACGGGCTACTTCGAGGTCAAGCAGTCGGACGCGCACGCCTGGGTGGAGGTGTTCTACCCGGGCATCGGGTGGGTTGCCTACGACCCGACGTTCGGCGTGCCGGAGGCGGCCCCGCACGCGAGCAGCCGCTTCATCGGCGGCGAGGTCCTCACGGCCGTGGGGCGGTTCCTGTCGAACGTCGTGCCGGAACCGGTGAAGGCCCTCCTGCGAGATGCCGGCAGCGGGATCGCGGTCGTGTGGGATGGGCTGATCCGCGGTTGGCCCGTGGTGCTCGTCGTGCTGGCGCTGATCGCCCTGGCCGTCACGGCTCGACGTCGCCGGCGCTCGCGGGCGCCGGCCCAGGCCGCGGCCGTCGGTGCGTACATCGGCCTGACGGAG
>CAZDXK010000496.1:0-1571 GCA_964509215.1 uncultured Actinomycetes bacterium
GATCGAGCGAACAGGCAGGCCGAAACGTGAGTGAACGCCGAGCAGGCCTCGAAAATGACTTGTGGCGGAAGCCGACCCTCCTGGTTTAAGGGGAAGGCCGTGGCCGTTGGACAAGATAGCGACAGCATCCAACGGTTCCGCCGGGGTAGTGGCGTCGGCATGTCTGGAAGAGGAGATCGTCGGAACACGGGAAGCCCTGGGGACAATGCACCCCATGATACAGATTGTGTCGGTGGGGCCGATCGGCCTATGGTGTGTGCAGAGGCGCTGTTGAAGCTAGCACACTGGTGCCGGCAGCGTCGCCAATTGGCCTCAGGAGGAGAGCTATGTTCAACGTCACGGAAGAGCGAGTCCCCCCCCGCGCTTGCCAGCCGAGGGGACGTGTGTGGAACTGGCGCAACTCTGGACGGCGCTGTCGCCGACCACGCGTCAGAGCGTCCTTCGAACACTGAGCCGAGTAGTCGCTCAGCAACTACCGACGCCCAAGACAGGGCAGGAGGTGTTGCATGAGCACGGTTAGTATCACTTCGACGCAATGCGGGGAACCCGCTGCGGCGCCTCCCGATTCTCGTCAGTCACCGTCGCTCGCGTTTGGCTCGTCGAAAATCGCACACCGCCATCACGAACGCCTGGCGATAGTTTATGTTCGGCAGTCGGATCCGCAACAAGTGCTGCAACATCGTGAGTCGAAAGAGTTGCAGTATAACTTGGCCGACCGCGCGGTGGCGTTGGGTTGGCCTCGCGAACGAGTGTTGGTGATCGACGAAGATCAGGGACAATCGGCACAGAGCGCTGAATGTCGGCACGGCTTCCAACGATTACTGGCCGAAGTGGCGCTGGACCACGTGGGACTTGTCCTCGGTTTTCAAATGAGTCGCTTGGCGCGGTCGTGCAAAGATTGGCACCAATTATTGGAGTTGTGCGCGCGGTTTGGCACTTTGCTGACCGACTTGGACGGCATGTACGATCCGGCTGACTACAACGACCGTTTGTTGTTGGGCCTCAAAGGAACGATGAGCGAAGCTGAGTTGCACATGATGTGTCAACGCATGCACCAAGGACGGAGCAATAAAGCGCGGCGCGGCGAGCTCTTCACCCATGTGCCAATCGGTTACGTGCGTGGCGAGCCGGATCAGGCGGTGATGGATCCGGACGAAGAAGTCCAGGCGGTGGTGCACTTGGTGTTTGACAAGTTCGATGAGTTGGGCACTGCCGGAGCGGTGCTGCGGTACTTGGTGGCGCATCAAGTTCGCTTTGGTGTCCGACGACACGATGGTCCCACGCGAGGACAGTTGGAATGGCGTCGACCTTGCGAAGTCACCTTGTTGAACATGTTGCGCCATCCGATTTATGCGGGCGCCTATAGCCATGGTCGCCATCCAATTGATCCACGGCGCAAGGCGCCTGGGCGACGGAGCACCGGCCGTACGACGCCGCCGATGGAGGCGTGGGAGGTACTGCGGAAAGACGAACTTCCCGCTTACATTACTTGGGAGCGTTTCTTAGCCAACCAAGAACGTTTGCGGCAAAACCGCGCCCGAGTTGCGTCGAAAGGTTCGCCCCGCAAAGGC
>CAZDXK010000497.1:0-1558 GCA_964509215.1 uncultured Actinomycetes bacterium
TTCATGGCGAAGGACGGCTCCGTCGTCTGGCTCCGCGATCTCGGCCACGTGGTCCGCGACGTGGAGGGCCGCCCTACGCTCCTTCGCGGCCTGATGGTCGATGTCACGAAGCAGCGGCTGGTGGAGGAGGAGCGACGCAGTGCCGAGGAACGGTTCCGGGCCGTCGTCGAACGCCTCCCCGCCATCGTCTACCTGGAGGCGATCGAGGAGGATCCCGGCGCGGCCCGCCCGTTGCTCTACGTGAGCCCCCAGCTCGAATCCATCCTGGGCTTCACCACGCAGGAGTGGCTGGCCAACCCAGCGGCACGCTCCGACAGGTTCGTTTCCGACGACATGGAACGGGTGCAGGAGGAACGCCGGCGAGTCGAGGCGGCCAGCGAACCGTTCAGCGCCGAGTACCGGATGCTCGCGCGTGACGGCCGGATCGTGTGGTTCCGTGACGAGGCCGTGCTCGTTCG
This sequence comes from uncultured Actinomycetes bacterium, assembly GCA_964509215.1. Lineage (GTDB taxonomy): Bacteria > Actinomycetota > UBA4738 > UBA4738 > HRBIN12 > JBBQVZ01. Next base: position 459 of record CAZDXK010000497.1, read on the forward strand.
CGACGGCGACGACCGGCCGGTGTTCTGGCAGGGGATCATGTACGACGTCACTCGCCATCGAGAGAGCGAGGCCCTCGCTCGTGAGACCGAGACGCGGTACCGCGCGCTGGTCGAGCAGCTCCCGGTCATCGTCTACTCAGAGTCGGTGGTGGACGACACGCTCGATCTCACCTACATCAACTCTCGGGTCAGCGAGATCCTCGGTGTGACACCGGAGGAGTGGGTCGCCGATCCGGCCGGCAACTGGCAGAGCCGCATCCATCCGGACGACCGCGACGCGGTGGGGCAGGAGAAACGCGGTGCAGAGCGGACCGGCGAGCCGTTCGCGACCGAGTACCGGATGTTCTCGACCGACGACCGCCTGGTCTGGATCCGGGACGAGGCGGTCCTCGTCCGCGACGAGCGGGGCAACCCGAAGTACTGGCAGGGCGTCATGACCGACATCACGGCTCGACGGGAGGCCGAGAACAGCCTGGCCGAGGCGGAGGCCCGATACCGGGCGCTGGTCGAGCAGACGCCCACGATCACCTACCTTGATTCGGCCGAGGGCCGCCCCTACACCCTCTATATGAGCCCGCAGTCGACCGCCATCCTCGGGTACACGCCGCAGGACTGGTACGACGACGACGATCTGTTCCACAAGCTCGTGCATCCCGACGACGTCGAGCGCGCGGCTCATGCGCCCGAGTCCTTCGGGGTGCACGATGCCACGTATCGGCTGATCGCGAAGGACGGCCGTACGGTGTGGATCCATGATCAGGCGCGGCTCATCCTGGACGACGAAGACAAGCCGAAGTATTGGCAGGGCGTGCTGGTCGACATCACGGAGCACGAGCACGCCCAAGAGCTGGAACGCGACCTTTCCCTGGAACGAGAGGCGGCGCAACGGCTGCGCGTGGTCGATCAGATGAAGAACACGTTCCTGCAGGCCGTCTCTCACGACCTCCGAACCCCGCTTGCCGGGATCCTCGGGCTCGCCGTCACCATCGCGCGCGAGGATCTGCACCTCGACCACGACGACATGCGCGATCTGGCGCGCCGGATTGCCCAGAACGCCCGGAAGCTCGACCGGCTCGTGACGGACCTGCTCGACCTCGATC
>CAZDXK010000498.1:0-1558 GCA_964509215.1 uncultured Actinomycetes bacterium
CTCGGACCTGGACCTGCTGTTCGTCTACGAGGGCGAGGGGCCCGACGACATGCGGCGGGCGGTCGGCTCTGCGGAGCTGGCGATGCGCGCGATCCGCGACGCGGGGTGGGAGCCGGATGCCGACCTCCGTCCGGAGGGCCGCAACGGCCCCTTGGCCCGCTCGGTCGCGGGCTACCTCGGATACTGGGAGCGATACGCGGAGCTCTGGGAGTTCCAGGCATTGCTCCGGGCCCGCCACGTGGCCGGCGACGAACGGCTCGGGCGGCGGTTCGTGCTGAACGCCGGGGACTTCGCGTACCCGCCGGATGGCATCACCGTCGACCGTGTGGCCGAGATCCGCCGGATGCGCGAGCGGATCGAGCGCGAGCGCGTGAAGCCACCCGAGGCCGCGAAGTTCCACTTCAAGCTGGGGCACGGGTCGCTGGCGGACGTGCAGTTCGCCGTGGAGGTCTCGTTGATGCGCTTCGGTGGCGCCCATCCCGAGATCCGAACCAACCGCACGTTGGAGGCGGTCGAACGCCTCGCGGAGCAGCGGTTCCTGGAACAGAGCGTGGCGCGCGACCTCGGGGAGGCGTTCGTGTTCCTGTCGGACGTGAAGAACACGCTTGAGATGGATCGGCGGCTTCGAGCCGAGGCCGTCCCGCCTTCGCCGGATGACCAGACAGCGCTGGCGAGACGGATGGGGTACGAGGAGTACCCGAGGCAGAGCTTCATCGACGACTACCTGCGTGTCACGCGCCGGTGCCGTCGAGCCATGGAACGCGTCTTCCACGAGGAGGCAACATGAGCGAGCGTCGTACCGCATTGATCACCGGAGCGTCGAGCGGTTTCGGCGTGGAGTTCGCGAGGCTCTTCGCCCGAGATGGCTTCGACGTGGTGCTTGTCGCCCGGAGCGGACCACCGATGCAGGAGCTCGCTATACAGCTGCAGGATGCACATGCGATCACCGCGACCGTCATCGCGAAGGACTTGGCCGCCCCCCACGCATGCGATGAGCTGGTCGCGGATCTGGGTGGGCGCGGGATCCAGGTCGACGCACTCGTGAACAACGCTGGCTTCGCGCAGTACGGGCCGTTCGCCGAGGCCGATCCCGACGTGCTCGACAAGATGCTGTCCGTGAACGTCGTCGCCCTGACCGAGCTCACCCGCGCTCTGCTGCCGGGCATGGTCGAACGTCGGTGGGGGAGGATCGTGAACCTCGGGTCGGTCGGCTCGTTCGCGCCGGCCCCGATGACCGGCGCATACGCGGCGACGAAGGCGTACGTGCTCTCGCTCTCGCTGGCGTTGACCGAGGAGCTGCGCGGGACCGGCGTGACCGTCACGGCGCTGTGTCCCGGACCGACCGCGACCGGGTTCCAGGCTCGCGCCGAGATGGCGGACTCGAAGCTGATCGCGGGGAGGAACCTAGACCCAGCGGCGGAGGTCGTTCGCGCGGGCTACGCGGCCATGAACAAGGGGCGGCCCTGCGTGGTCACCGGGACCACCAGCAAGCTGTTCGCGTTCGGGAGCCGGTTCCTGCCACGCATGGCGTCCGCGAGGATCGCCGGCAACTCGCAGC
>CAZDXK010000499.1:0-1549 GCA_964509215.1 uncultured Actinomycetes bacterium
CGCCCGAGCTTCGAGATGTGGACCAGACCGTCGCGGCCGGGCACCAGGTTCACGAACGCGCCGAACGTCGTCGTCTTCACGACCGTTCCCTCGTAGGTCTCTCCCACGAGCACCGGGCGCGGGTTGGCGATCTCGTCGATCATGTGCGCCGCTTGATCGGCGCCCTCGCCACCGGTCGTCGAGCCGATAAAGACGGTCCCGTCGTCCTGGATGTCGATGTCGGCTCCGGTGAGTGCGATGATCTCGTTGATCCGCTTGCCCTTCGGCCCGATCACCTCGCCGATCTTGTCGACCGGGATCTGGATCGAGATGATCCGCGGCGCCTTCGGGTTCACCTCATCACGCGCGGAAGGCAGCACCGACTCCATGACGTCGAGGATCGTGAACCGCGCGTCACGCGCCTGCTTCAACGCGCCGGCGAGCACCTCGCCCGGGAGCCCGGTGACCTTCATGTCCAGCTGGATCGCCGTGACGAACTCACGTGTCCCCGCGACCTTGAAGTCCATGTCGCCCAGCGCGTCCTCCGCGCCCAGGATGTCCGTCAGCGTCACGAACTTGCCCTCGTCCGCGATCATGCCCATCGCGATGCCCGCGACCGGCGCCTTGAGCGGCACGCCCGCGTCCATCATGGAGAGCGTCGAGCCGCAGACCGAAGCCATGGACGTCGAGCCGTTCGAGCTCAACACGTCCGACACCAGGCGCAACGCGTACGGGAACTCCTCCTCGTTCGGGACGACGGGGACCAGAGCCCGCTCAGCCAGCGCGCCGTGACCGATCTCGCGACGACGAGGCGAGCCGACCCGGCCCGTCTCACCCGTGGAGTACGGCGGGAAGTTGTAGTGGTGCATGTATCGCTTGTTGTCCACCAGGTCGAGCGTGTCGATCATCTGCGACATGCGGAGCATGCCGAGCGTCGTCACATTCAGCACCTGCGTGTCGCCGCGGTTGAAGAGCGCCGAGCCGTGCGCGCGCTTGAGGACTCCCACCTCGGCCGAGAGCGGCCGGATGTCGGTGGGACCACGCCCGTCGAGCCGGATGCCCTCGCCGATCACGCGCTTGCGCATGACCTTCTTCTGAAGCTGCTTCCACGCGGGGCCGAACTCGCCGGCGCGTGCTCCGGCATCGTCACCCAGCACGGAGGCAAGGTGTTCCTTCGCCTCGGCCTTCAGCGCGTCGAGCTTGGCCTCGCGCTCGGCCTTGTCCGGCACGATGGCCTCCGCCAGGCGATCCTTGGCGAACGCGCTCAGTGCCTCATACACGTCGTCGCCGAACAACGGTCGTGGCTCCCACGGCTTCTCCGTGACGCCGACCGCGTTCACGAACTCCTGCTGGAACTCGATCACCTCGGCGATCGCGACCTTGGCGGCCTCGAGGCCCTCGGCGACCGTCTCCTCGGTGGGCGCGGTGGCGCCGTCCGCGAGCAGGGCCCAGGTGTTGTCCGGCGCCTCGCCCTCGATCATCAAGATGTCGATCACGCCGGACTCGTTGCGGCGACCGGCGACGACGACGTCGAACGTCGCCTCCTCCGTCTGCTGGAACGTGGGGTTCA
>CAZDXK010000500.1:0-1548 GCA_964509215.1 uncultured Actinomycetes bacterium
CGTCGCATGAACCACGGGTACCAGTAGGGGCCGTACGCGATCAACGTCCGCACGGAGTAGCCCTCGCGAGCCAGCCGGCGTTGTTCGTCAGGGCGGATCCCATAGAGCATCGCCGCCTCGAACGCACCGCGCCCACCCGGGACCGCGGCTTCGATCCGCGCCACCAGGTCGGTATCGTGCGTGCCCAGCGCCAGCCGGCGGGCGCCCGGCGCCAGGTGGCATGCCAGCCGGAAGAAGCTCTCGTCGACGAGCCGCTTGTCCCGGAACGCGACGTCCTCCGGTTCTCGGTACGCGCCCTTCACCAACCGGATCGACGGGCTCGACGGGGCGAGCTTCTGCACGTCGTCCCACGTCCGGCGCAGGTACGCCTGCAGGCACAGTCCGCTGTTCGGTGAGCGCGCGAGCAGCGACGTGTAGAGATCGATCGTGCCGTCGACGTACGCGGAGGATTCCATGTCGATCCACACCGTCCGCTCCATGTCGGCGGCGCGGTCGGCGAGCCGCTCCATGTGCACCATGGTCGCGTCGGGCTCGAGGTCGAAACCCAGCTGCGTGAGCTTCACGGACACCTCGGCGTTCAGGCCGAGCGCATCGATCTTGTCGAGGAGCCGTAGGTACTCGCCCGCCGCCGCCGTCGCCTGCGAGAGGTCGTCGACGTTCTCACCCAGGAGGGTGAACGTGGTCAGGATCCCCTCTTCCGCCAGGCGCTGCGCCGCGCTCAGCCCGTCCTCAGCGGTCTCCCCCGGCATGAACCGCTCGACCGTCTTGCGGACGGCTCGGAAGCGAGGAAGGTGCTCGCGGAGCGTGGCGTTCCCCGACGCCCACAGCAGACCTCCCCGCAGCGGATCCATGGTGGCGGGAGCCTACCGGGCTCCGGTCGCTCTCGGCGTTCGGATCATGCGCGCACCTGGGCGAGGCGGTAGCCGACGCCGCGAACGGTCTCGATCAGCCACGCGTGATCCTGACCCAGCTTGGCGCGCACGCGACGCACATGGACGTCGACGGTCCGCATCCCGCCGAAGTAGTCGTAGCCCCATACGAGCGAGAGGATCTCCTCACGCGTGTAGACGCGTCCCGGGAACCCCATCAGCAGCTTGAGGAGCTCGTACTCCATGAACGTCAGGTCCAGCACGCGACCATCCAGCCGCACCTGATAGCTGAGCGGGTTCAGGACGAGCGGACCGCGCTTCACGACCTCGCCGAGGTCGTCCGCCGAGCGGTGACGCATGAGCGCGAGCCGTGCGGCGAGCTCCGCGGTCGGGTACGGCACTGTGAGGAACTCGTCGAGCAGGTGCTCGTTGCCGGTGAGGAATCCAAGTTCCGACTCCGCGACGAGCCAGAGCAACGGGATCGAACGGCCGGCCTCCGTGCGGCGCAGCGCCTCGGAATGCGGGATGGCGTGGTTCCGCACATCGTCGGACAGGATCAACGCCAGGCCGGGTCCGGGTTGCGTGGGCGACGGTACGCCCTCCGGGTGAAGGAACGGCCGGTAGCCCAGCATGACGAGGTCCGTCACGAGCTGCTCGCGCGCAGCGCTGGCGTCGGCCA
>CAZDXK010000501.1:0-1543 GCA_964509215.1 uncultured Actinomycetes bacterium
GCGTTCTGGCCAATCGCGACGGCATACGAGCCACCGACCTGGTTGTTGTTGCCAGCGACGAAGCTGTACGGGCCGCTCGCGACGTTGTCGGATCCCACCGCAGCGCTGAAGCTGCCGCTCGCCACGGTGTTGTATCCGAAGGCCACCGATGCGAAGCCGATGTTGCCGTCATCCCACTCGGCGCCATCGACCTGTCCCGCTCGGAAGGCGGATTTCCGTCCATGCCAGATCGCGCGGTGTCCGGCGCCGAGGACGGGAACGGCACCGACGCCCGGTGTGCCGAGCGCGATGAAGCTGCCGTCTCCGAAGAAGGTCGTCTTTCCGGCAATGAGCCCAGCGGCGAATGACGCAATGGGGGGTGGCCTCGGTGTGCCGCTGGTGCTGGCCGGGTTGAAGACGAACGTGCCGGTTGCGCCCGTGCTATCGCGCCACGATCCACCGAGCGTGGCGAGATTCAACGCGACGTCGACGTGAAGCGGTGCGCCGCTCGGCGCGGTGACGATCGCGAGGCCGATGCCGATCGAGCCGTCGGGATTGAGAAACGCCGTGCCCGCGACCGAGGCACGCTGTACCGCCCCGCACTGATCATCGAAGCCGTCGAGCGTGTACACCCCGCCGTTCAACGTCACGGTCAGCGTGACGACGTTGCAGTATGGCTGCAGGTGCCAGCGAAATGTACCGATCGTTTGCGCCAGGGCTGCCGAAGGCGCCGCGAGGGTGAGCATCCCGACGGCGATCCAGCGCGTCATCCAGTGCGTCCACATCGCTCACACCTCACCGCTCGCGTGCGGCGAGCTCAGCGAGCATCGTGCGCAACGATGCCAGCTCGGCCTTGAGCGCCTCGTTCTCGCGCGATAGCGCATCATGCTCGCGACGTGTCCGGGCGTCGAGCGCTTGAATGGCCCGCATGTTGATGCCGTTGATGTCGGTGTAGCTGATCGACGTGTCGTTCTCGCCGAGTCCGAATGCGGCGCGGAAGTCTTGCGCCATCGGACCGGCGTGCCGGACACCTGGCGCATCGATGAAGCTCCACGTCGTCACCGGAAGCGTCGCGATCTTGGCGAGCACCTCGTCGCCATCGAGGGCCGCGATGTCCTGCTTGCGATTGCGATCGGAGCTTCCGGTAATCGTGCCGGTGCACACGAGGCTGCCGGTGGTCGGTGCAATCTCGCAGCCGTTGAAGAGATTTGTCGACGTGAGGAAACGGACGCCACCCGTTGCGCGCACGACGAACTGGTTGTCGCCCGTTGGAACGGTGTTCGCGACGCCCGAGTTGTCACCGAAGATGAACGATCCCGTACGCGTGGTGGTCGACACATTCCGCCCGAGCGCGATGCTGTAGTCCGCGCTGGCCGTGACATCTTCTCCGTAGGCGAGAGCCGTCCTCCCGCTGGCGGTCGATCCGTCACCACCGGCAAGGCTCGCAACACCGCTGGCCGTGGTCTCGGCGCCGAACGCCGTACTGCGTGCCCCGCTCGCCAGCGTGTAGTAGCCCATGGCGACACCGGTGGTCCCGGGCGCCGTCGAGCCGAAGCCGGCCGCC
>CAZDXK010000502.1:0-1543 GCA_964509215.1 uncultured Actinomycetes bacterium
CGATGTGAACGCCCGGGCGCCGGACGGATCGACGGCGTTGATGAAGGCGACGCTCTGGCGGCGCGTCGACATCGTGCAGCTGCTGTTGTCGCGCGATGCAAACGTGCACGCCGGCGACGAGCGCGGATGGACGGCGCTGAGCATCGCGAAGATGGTGGGACACCGAGAGTTGCTGGAGCTGTTGGAGCGAGAGACGAAGTGAGGTTCGTTCGAACCTTCGAAGGATTGGACGCTGGCGGGCAGGCAGTGGCCGGGCGCCGCAGGTAACGGATATGGACATGCAGAAACTCTCCTCTGTCGAACGTCACTCCTGCACGCGCGAAGCGAAACCGCTCATGCGGTTGGTGGTCGCGGCGGACGCGCGTAGTGGACGCAAGCAGACGAGACGGCGCAGGCGCCGGGTGATACGTATGGACACATTCCCCTTTGTCAATCGTCGGTCGTTGGTGCGGTCGGTCGCGACCGTGCTATGGCTGCTTCTGTTGCCCTACGTCGCGCAGGCCCAAGGGTGGGCGACGTGGACGGCAGGCTCGGCCACGTCAGCATCGTTCAGCCTCCCCGGCGGACCGACCGGCACCGTGACGCTCGTACGCACGGCGTGCGGGAATGCTGCCACTACGCTCATCGGGGCGCCAATAAGCTACTCGCCGGGAACGCCGACGAACTACACGCAGGCTTGGTACACGCCTCCACCGCCCGCGCCGGCGCAGTGGTTACCCGTGAACTCTGACACGCAAGCGTGCGCCGGTAATGCCGTGACCGGCACGCTGACGTTCACGTTCAATGCCGCAGTCACCGATCCGGTCTTCCATTTCATGAACCTGGACGCCGCCGAGTTGCGGTTCCTCGATGGCGTCTCGATCACCAGACTCTCGGGGAACAACGAGCTCGAGGTCGTCGGGACGTCGGTCAATGTCCCCCCTGTGCAGGCGTCTCAAGGTGGCTGCGAGGCCAACGCCGGGACCAATCCCGAGGGCGGGTGTGGCTCCGTCCGAGTCAATGGCACGTTCACGCAAGTGCGCTACGAGATGACAGACGTGGTAGAGGGGGCGGGCGGCGGCGATGGCCACGTCCTCTCGCTGTCACTGCCTCCGCAGCCGGCGTTCAACAGTTGCACGCCGGACCAGCTTCGCGCGACACAGCGCTATTGGTTCTTCGGGGACCAGGCAGGGCTCGATTTCGGTGCGTCCGGCACCCAGTCCCCGACGGCCCTCGTTGGTGCCGATGTCACGTACGAAGGATCGACCGTCGTGACCGACACGCAAGGCCAGCTGCAGTTCTGGTCGAACGCCGGCACCGTCTACAACCGGAACAACCAGCCGATGCTGAATGGGACGGGCCTGCAGGGCGAGCCGTCAGCAACACAGACCGTCGCCTCATTCCCCGCCATGGGGCGGTCGGGTGTGTACTTCGTCGTCACCACCGGCTCGAGTCATGTCGCCAGTCAGCTGCGCTACTCCGAGGTCGACATGTCGCTCGACGGCGGCCTTGGGGGCGTCGTTCCCGGTCGCAAGAACCTTGCGCTCGGCGGAACGACCGCTTT
>CAZDXK010000503.1:0-1537 GCA_964509215.1 uncultured Actinomycetes bacterium
GCGTTGATGGTGAAGTCGCGCCGGGAAAGATCGGTCTCGATGTCCTTCGCGAACGTCACCGCGGGCTTGCGGTGCTCCTCCGCATAGACCTCCTCGCGGAACGTGGTGATCTCGAAGAGCCGGCCGCCCTTGCGCGCGCCCACCGTCCCGAACCGCACGCCGGCCTGGTAGCGGTGGTCGGCCCAACCCTGCAGCAGTCGGGTCGTCTCGTGCGGCTTGGCCGAAGTCGCGAGGTCCATATCGGGCGAGATCCGGCCGAGCATGGCGTCGCGAACCACGCCGCCAACCAGGTACAGCTCGAACCCGGCCGCGGAGAATCGCTCACCGAGCTCCTTCGCGAGCGGGTCGACGTCGAGCACGGCCATCATGGGGTCACGATACCCTTCGACCCGGCCCGACCTGCGCGGTAGCGTGTGGCGGATGCCCATCTGGCTGGGGTTCCTCTGGACGATGCCGAATACGCTCCTCGGGCTGCTCGTAGGGCTGTTCACGTTCCAGACACCTCGGCTCGACGGGGCGATCATCTTCGACAAGGCGCCGCGTGGCCTGACGAAGGTGTTGCCTCGGCTCCACCGGACCGCGATGACGGTGGGATTCGTGATCGTTTCGGCGACACCCCTGACCGGCCGCCTCGCCACGCACGAGCGACATCACATCAAGCAGTACAGCGTGTGGGGCCCGCTGTTCATCCCCGCGTATCTCGTTCTCGCGATCCCCTACGGGTACCGGCGTCACCCCATGGAGATCCGCGCGATGCGCGCGGCGGGAGAGCTCCCGATCGAAGACCGGCCGATCTAGGTGGTGGGAGCCGGGCTCCGCTGAGGGATCGACTGAGGGATCGACGCCCGGCGATCCATGACGCCCATCAACGCGAGGTCGAAGTCGTGCGGGTTCGTGGAGGTGCGCCGCGCCTCGTCCTCCGCGACGAGTCCCTCCTTCACGAGCTTTACCAACGCTTGATCGAACGTCTGCATCCCGTAGTAGTCGCCCTCGGCGATCACCTCTGGGATCGAATCGGTCTCGTCGGGGTCGACGATGCGGTCGAAGATGCGGCCGGTGTTGATGAGCACCTCGACGGCCGGGACGCGCCCCTTGCCGTCGGCGCGCGGAACGAGACGTTGCGCGACGATCCCGCGGAGCGATCCGGCGAACGACGACCGGACCTCGCGCTGCTGTGAGGGCGGGAAGAGGTCGAGCAGTCGGTTGATCGTCTCGACGCAGTCGATGGTGTGCAACGTGGAGATGACCAGGTGACCCGTCTCGGCGGCCTGGATCGCGGAGAGCGCCGACTCCGGGTCGCGGATCTCCCCGATGAAGATCACGTCGGGATCTTGGCGGATCACGTGACGAAGCGCGTTCGCGTAGGAGTTCGTGTCGATGCCGATCTCGCGCTGCTGGACGATAGAGAGCGCGTCGTCGTGCACCACCTCGATCGGGTCCTCGACCGTCACGATGTGTGTTCGACGCGTGTTGTTGATGTGGCCGATCATGGACGCGATCGTCGTGGTCTTCCCGGTCCCGGTCGGCCCGGTGATCA
>CAZDXK010000504.1:0-1527 GCA_964509215.1 uncultured Actinomycetes bacterium
CCGCGTTCATCTTGCACGTGCCGCACCCGACACACACCTCGTGACCGTTCACGAAGCGCATCCCCGCCGGGCGGCCGTCCGGACCCCATGCCTGTTCGTTCGACAAGACGGTGAGCGTGCCGAGGCCCGCCGCCTCCAGGATCGGCCGGATGTAGAAGCCGAACCCGTCCGAGACGAGCACGAGCGGGACACGGGACGCGGTCAGCCACGCAGCGAACGGCGCGAACGTGGGATCCAGAGGGCAGTGCTCGACGGCGTACGCGACGAGCTCGTCCGCGCTCCCGTCGAGAAGCCCGTCCTGGATCTGGATCGCCTCCCGCAGTCCGATCTCACCGCGATCGACCGCGTCGTCGTACTCCGGCCACGACGGCTCGCCGAACACCGTCAGCAGGAGTTCGGCGACGTCGCTAGAGCACGCGGTCCCGTCGAAGTCCACGAGTACGGCGCCGACCGGGAGCATCCGGGAAGCGTAGCGGCGGCGTCGGCGATCCGCGTCGGTCGCTGGGAGCATGTCCGGTATGTCGGAAGTTCGTTGGGCGAACAGGATCGCGGCGGCCGTCGTGGAAGGGCTCTCTCGCCGGGCGCTCGCCGTCGACGGGGGCGAGGTGATCGAGATCGACGGGTTGGTCGTGGCGCTCACGAACCTCCCCGACCCGGCGATCAACGGCGCGTGCGTCGCGAGCGACCCCTCCGATCCCGATGCCGCGCTGGCGGCGGCCGAGGAGGAGTTCCGCCGTCGTCAACATCCGTTCTTCGGGATCGAGCTCGAGCGCGGGCGCCACCCGGCGGTGGAGGAGGCGGTGAAGCGCACCGGGCTCGCTTTGCTGTTCTCACATCCGGCGATGGCGGTCCCGATCGCGGATCTGGCCGAGCCGGCGTTCCCGGAAGGCGTCCGGATCGACCGGGTCGTCGACGGACTCGATCTGGCGGCGCTCCGTGCGTTGGACCTGGAGGCGTTCGGCGGCGACGCGGAGGTGACGGAGCGGTTCCTCAGCGCGGGCATGGTGGCGAGCGCGCACAACCGGACGTTCCTGGCCAGGGACGGCGACGACGTGGTCGGTGCCGGAACGGGCTGGTTGCTCCGGGGGACGGTGGGGATCTTCGGCATCGGCGTGGCCGAACGAGCGCGCCGCCGCGGGATCGGCGCAGGCATCACGCTCACTGCGACGCACGCGTTCGGCGGCGCGGCGGACCTCGCATGGCTCCATCCGTCCGAGATGGCGCGCTCCCTCTACGGGTCGCTCGGCTTCCGCACGGTCTCGGAATGGGACATCTGGGTCCGGCCCCAGACGTAGCGCATCGAGGCGGTCAGGCCGTGTCCGGTCCCCGACGTATACTCGCCCGCGTGACCGTGCTAGGCGGGGAGCCAGCGGTGCCCTGTACCCGAAATCCGCTTTCGCGGGGCTGAATCCCCGTCCGAGGCCCGGATGGTCCGGGGCAGCTCTGGGCACGGAGCGTTGATGGTTCGGGTCCTACGCGACGCCAACCTGCGAACCCGGTCAGATCCGGAAGGAAGCAGCCGTAAGC
>CAZDXK010000505.1:0-1522 GCA_964509215.1 uncultured Actinomycetes bacterium
CCGACCGCGACGCGCTCTCGACCGCGGCGGCCGCCACCAGGGCCGGTCCCGTGGCCCTGGACCGACGCGCCATCGTGATCGCTGTTCACGCAGCGCGCGGAGGAGCGGGGGCGACGTTCGTCGCGACACACCTCGCGCGAGCGTTCGCTCGTCGAGGAAAGGCGTGCGTGCTGGTCGACGGCGACCCACTCTACGGAGAGGTGAGCGCCGCGGTCGGCGCTCCGGACGAGGACGTTCACACGCTCGCCGACCTGGTGCCGCTGGGAGCCGAGCTGACCCCTGCCCACCTGGACGAAACGTTCTGGACGCACCCGGAGGGGTTCCGTGTGCTCCTCGCTCCTTCGGCTGAAGATGCGCCTTCCGTGGAGGCATCACACGTGCGGCGCGCCGTGGACGTCGCCGCGACCGCCACGGACGTAGTGGTCCTGCACCTCCCTCGCGCGATCGATGCGCACGTTCGCGCCGGATGCGAGACGGCCGACCGGATCGTCGAGGTGCTCTCGCTCGACGTGCTCTCGTTCCGCTCGTCCAAGCGAGCCCTAGACACGCTCCGCCCTCTCGGACTGGAGGGAAGGCTCGGGTTCGTGGTGAACCGCGCCTCTCGGGCCGAGATCACGCCGAGTGACGTAGCCCGGGTGTTCGGCTGCGAGCCGCTGGCGGTAGTGCCGCTCGATCGTGGTGTGACCCGAGCGCAGGATCACGGCCGTCTGGTCAGCGCGCGGGGTCGAACCGGCCGAGCGTTCGATCGCCTCGCCCGACGCTTTGAACAGGAGCAGTCGTCGGCGTGATCCGTTCCGAGCTCACCCGTGCGAACGGCGATCGGTCCCCCGCTCGAACGAGCAAATCGGCCGGTTCGGGGATAGATGCGGACGCCGGCCTCGCGCTACTGTTCGCTTCCGTCGACGGGTGCCCCCGCCCGGCGGCGGAGACTCTCCCTCTCTCCCCTTGGTTGGCCTTCCCCTGATGTGCCGGATGAGGAAGGACGAGGGGATGGGCGAGGCGGTCGAGGTCCAGCGTGCCGACGTGCGGCGGCATGTCCGGGTGTCGTCGTGACCATGGACATCGTGCGACGCCAGTTGCGGGAACAGCTCCGCGAACGGGTCGATGCGCGCGGACTCGCCACCTCGCCGCGAACCGAGCGGCGGCTCCGGGTGCGTGAGGAAGCGCTCGCCCTGCTCCGCGCGAGCGGGGCGATCCTGCCGCAGCGTGAGCTCACGCGGATGGTGAACGAGGTTTCAGACGAGGTCGTCGGGTTCGGTCCGATCGAGTTCCTGCTGAAGGATCCGGACGTGACCGAGGTCATGGTCAACGGGCCAGACGACGTATACGTGGAGCGAGAGGGGCGGATCGAAAGGGCGCCGGACGGCTTATTCGAGGGGGAGGAGGCCGTCTTGCATCTGATCGAACGGATCGTGGGACCGCTCGGTCTTCGGGTCGACGAATCATCGCCTTGGGCGGATGCGCGACTACCGGAGGGCAGCCGTGTCCATGCGATCATCCCGCCTCTCTCGCTCCGCGGTCC
>CAZDXK010000506.1:0-1517 GCA_964509215.1 uncultured Actinomycetes bacterium
ACGCTCCTCGCGATCACGGGCCGGCGCCGAGCGGCGGCGAACGCGTTCGCCGCCGCGGGTGCCGCGTGGCTCGCCGGGCAGGGTCTGAAGCGGGTGGGCAAGCGCCCTCGTCCGTACGAGGCGGATGCCGAAGGCACGCGGATGCTGATCGGCCCGCCGGATGCATCGTCGTGGCCGAGCAGTCATCCGGCCGTGATCAGCGCCTTCACCACGGTCGCCGGACGCGACCTGGGACTCGGGGCGGCCGCGAGGACGGGGCTCGGCGGGCTCGGCGTGTGCGTCGCCGCGTCCCGCGTATACGTGGGCGTCCACTATCCCTCCGACGTGGTCAGCGGGCTCCTGATCGGACGGGCGATCGGGCGCCTGTGGCCGCGGCGTTCGTGAGGCAGCGCCGGTAGACTCGCTGGCGGTGTTGGCTTCCCTTTCTTCTCTTGGCCTCGCGTCCGTCGGCTGGCCCGTCCTCGACCGGTTCCGCTTCGGGGACGCGTTCGCCATCTCGCCCCACGGCCTGGGGATCGCGGTCGGCTTCATGATCGGCGGCTGGCTCCTCGGCCGGATCGGCGTCAGACGCGGCGTCTCCGCGGAACACATCAGCACCATGCTCTTCTGGGCCCTGATCGGCGCGATCGTGGGCTCTCGAGTGGCCTACGTGATCGCACACGTCTCGGAGTTCGATAGCCCGCTCGAATGGCTCTACGTGTGGAAGGGCGGCATCTCGCTGCTTGGTGGCATCGCCGGCGCGATCGTCATCAACATTCCCCGGATGCGGAAGTACGGGTACCGCTTCTTCCAGGTCATGGACCCCGCCGCGGTCGCGCTGGCGTTGGGGATCGGCATCGGACGGATCGGCGACCTGATCATCGGCGACCACGTGGGCAAGCCCACGAGCTGGCTGCTCGCGTGGACGTACCGCGGCGGCAACCTCTCGCCGCCGTTCAACTGCGTGGACGGGGTGTGTCAGGCGTCTCTGCAAGGCGGCTATCTCGAGGAGATCCAGCGGTCGAGCGCGAGGCTCCTCGACGTGAACGGCACGGTCTTGGCCACCGGCGTGGGCGTTCACCAGACGGCGCTCTACGACATGCTCCTCGCCTTCGCCCTGTTCGCGATCCTGTGGACCCTCTACAAGAAGCCGAGGCGCGAAGGCGTCATCACGCTGACGTTCGGCCTGTACTACGGGTGCGCCCGGCTGCTCGAGGACTCGCTGCGGATCGACAAGCGGTTCGGGCCGTTCACCGGCAGCCAGTGGACGGCGCTCACGGTCGCTACGATCTCGGCGGCCATCCTCATCTACTGGGCGATACAGGCTCGAGGCCGTCCAAGCGGTGGCGACGAACTCGAGACGGAACCAGACACGAACGACACCGGCCAGGACGGCGAACCGGAAGAAGCGATCGGGGCGACCTAGGACGTGTCTCCTAAGTCGGTGAGCCAGAGCAGCACGGCTGCGAGGTCGAGGCCGCCACGGTAGACGATGGCGTGCTTGTCGTATCTGGTGGCCAGCCCGCGCCAGTGTTTGA
>CAZDXK010000507.1:0-1517 GCA_964509215.1 uncultured Actinomycetes bacterium
GTTGCGGTTGCGGACATGACCCCTCCCTCCCTGACCGGCGTTGGGGGAAGGATCGGCGCCGCCGAAGCGTGCGTAGTTCTACCGGAGGGCTCCGACAGACACAAGAGTGACAAGTTCCTAGGAATCGGCGGCGATACGATGACTGCATGAAACCTCGTGTTCTGGTGGTCGAGGACGAGCAGACGATCTCCGAGCCACTCGCCGAGCACCTGGGACGTGAAGGCTTCGACGCCCAGGTCGCGAACACGATCGAAGAGGCCACCAAGGCTTGGCGCGCAACGTCTCCCGACCTGATCCTGCTGGACGTGATGCTCCCCGACGGAGACGGACGCGACCTCTGCCGCCTGATCAGGGGCGAATCCGACGTTCCCATCATCATGCTGACCGCGCGCGGTGAGGAGATCGATCGCATCGTCGGTCTCGAGCTCGGCGCCGACGACTACGTCGTCAAGCCGTTCTCCGCAGGCGAGCTGGTCGCGCGCATGCGGGCGATCATGCGTCGAGGTCGCGCCACCGCACGCAAGGGTCCGATCGAGATCGGCCCCATCCTCCTAGACCCCTCCTCGCGAACGGTCACGAAGGATGGCGAACGGGTCGAGCTCGCCGCGAAGGAATTCGAGCTGCTCCACATGTTGATGGCGAACGCCGGCGACGTGATCCGTCGCGAAGCGATCATGGACGAGGTCTGGGATCCCCACTGGTTCGGGCCGACGAAGACGCTCGACGTCCACATCTCGTGGCTCCGCAAGAAGATCGAAGACGATCCGACCGAGCCGCGCTTCATCACGACCGTCCGCGGCGTGGGCTTCAGGTTCGCGTCGGCCGGCGACACCTCGGCGAACGACGCCACGTAGCGAGGATCGAAGGGAGAGACCACGAAGGTTCGCAGCCGACTCGTCCTGGCGTTCACCTACCTGGTCGTCACGGTCTTGCTCGCGCTGACCGTTCCGCTCGCCGTGAGCCTGCGCGATCGCGCCCGAGCCGAACAGGAGACGGGGGCGCTCACGAGTGCCCTCACCATCGCCGCCAGCCTCGATCGAGACTCGCTGAAGAAAGGACCGGCCCTCAACAGGTTGGTCGACAGGTACGCCGAGCAGGTGCAAGGTTTGCGCGTGATCGCCACCGGCCCCACCGGCGTCGTCCTGGCGGATTCCGATGGTGAGGACGTGGGCGAGAATTTCATGACGGCCGGCCGACCCGAGATGCAGCAAGCTCTTCGGCGCAGCGGACCCACACCCAACGCCGAGATCCGTCCGAGCCAGACGGTGGGAGCCGACATCCTGGTCGCCGCCGCTCCGGTCCTGGACCCCGGCTTGATCGGCGCGGTCCGTGTCAGGCAGGACATCCGAAGCGTGAACGATGCGGTCCGCCGGACCACGATCAGCTTGGTCGCGGTCATCGGTGGGATCGGGCTCTCCATCGGCCTGCTGATCGCCGTGGTCATGTCGGGGTCGCTCGCCCGGCCGCTCACGAGACTGGCTGCCGCCGCGCGACGGCTCGGCGCCGGAGACCTGTCC
>CAZDXK010000508.1:0-1510 GCA_964509215.1 uncultured Actinomycetes bacterium
CACCGTACAGCATCTGGAACTCGACCCGTCGCCAGCCGTCCTCGGTGGCATCGACCATCCGGCGGACGCCTTCGAGGATGCGGGGATCGTGCGTGGCCACGTCGATCGCGTGACCCCGGGCGAGGAGCGTCGCGAACAGGCTCCGGAAGCTCTCGTCCACTTCCTGCTTCTCGGCGAACACCACGTCGGGCGATCCGAGGTAGGAGCCCTTCACGAGCCGAACCCGGATGCCCGCAGGCAGGTCGAAGACGTCGGTCGCGGACCGACGCAGGTAGGACTGCAGCGCCACGCCGACGCGCTGATGCTCGGCGTGGACCGTGCGAACGACCTCGAGCGTTCGCTCGACGTACTCGTGGGCCTCCATGTCGATCATGACCAGGGTGGTGGCGTTCTCCGCCGCGACCAGGATCGGTTCGACGTTCGCCAGGCACTCCTTCACCGAGCGGTCCAGTCCGAGCTGGGTCAGCTTGAGCGAGACGGCGATATCGAGCGTGGGGGTTGCCCCGATCGCGACCAGCGCGGCGAGGTACGCCTCGCGCGCGTCGGCTGCCTGCGCGGCCGTCTCCACGTTCTCTCCCAGGTGGTCGAGCATGGTGGCGATACGCATCCGGTCGAGCTCCCGCGCGGCGGTCATGGCCTGATCCAACGTCTCACCGGCCACGAACCGCGACGCCACGGCGCGCCCCGGACGAGTGCCCGTCGCGACCCGGCGGAACCACGGGTGCCCCACCAGACGGAGGGTCAACGGCCGGATCACCGACATCGACAGCGTCGTCACCGTTCACCCATCGTGTCGGTCCTCGATGCCGCCGCGGAGCACCTCGACGAACTCGCGGATCCGCATGGAACGGCGTTCGGGGGTTCGGTGGATGAGCCCCGGATCCAGGTCCTCGGACACGAGGGCGTCTTGGAATCGCTCGGCGAGCCAGTCCATCATCGAGGCGAGCATCTCGACGTCGACGTCGCTGCGGACCTCACCTCGCCTCACGCCGAACTCCACGAACTCGAGCGTCCCGTAGGGGTCCTCGCTCCGCATGAACCGATCGATCGGACGACGGAGACCGAGGCCCGTGTCGTAGCGGCCGATCATCGCCACCCGGTTGGCGACCCAGTCCTGCCGGCCGAACTCCTCGGTCCGCTCCAGCCACCAGTCGAGCGTCGACCAGAAGCCGCTCTCCACGACGTCTCCGGGCGCCTCCAGCCACGCGGGAAAGCTCGATACGGCGCGCTGGTACGCGGCCAGGAACAACCCCTCCTTGCTGGTGAAGTCGAGGAAGACCGTGCCCTTGGCCACGCCGACCTCGTTCGCGACGTCCTCGACGCGCGCCTTGCGATAGCCGTGCTCGGCGAAGTGGCGCATGGCGACCTCGACGATCCGATCGCGACGCGCTTCGGCATCGGCGGCACGCTGACTCCGGGTGGACCCCATGGCAGCCGCGACAGTAGCCGAAAAAGAAGAACCCGAGGGACCTCCGGCTCGCCGAGAACCGAAGCTCTCAGCCACCGTCAG
>CAZDXK010000509.1:0-1505 GCA_964509215.1 uncultured Actinomycetes bacterium
TGCGCTTCCGCATTTCCCCGGCCGCGTTCTTTCAGACCAACACGGAGATGGCGGAGCAGCTCTACGGGATCGCCACGGAGTACGCCGGCCTGACCGGCACCGAGCGGGTCTATGACCTCTACTGCGGGATCGGCACCATCGGCCTCTCCCTTGCTTCACAGGCAGGCGAAGTCTGGGGGATCGAGTCGGTGCCCGAGGCCGTCGAGGACGCGGAGCGAAACGCCAAGCGGAACGGCATCACCAACGCCCACTTCGCCACCGCCGACGCCCGTCTTGGCATCCGCCCCCTGATCGAAGAGGCCGGCAAGCCCGACGTGCTGATCGTCGATCCGCCCCGCGCCGGCCTCTCAAAGAAGATCGTGCGCCGCATCATCGAATGCGGAGCGCCGCGCATCGTCTACGTCTCCTGCAACCCGACCACCCTGGCGCCCAACGCGGCCCAGCTCGTCGAAGCTGGATACGAGCTGAAGCGCGTCCGCCCGGTGGACATGTTCCCGCAGACCCCGCACGTAGAGTGCGTGGCCCTCCTCGAGAAGAAGTAACTCCGCCGGAAGCCTCGGCTTCGCCTACGTTTCCGTCGGGTCAGGGTGCGTTACGGGGAGGCAGGTCGTAAGCAGCGGTAGGGTGCCCGTGCATGGCCGCAGCGGACCAAGTAGAAACGGGGGACAAGGGCCTCAAGAAGGGGGCCATCGGGTTCTGGGATGGGCTTTCGATCGGGCTCGCTTCGACCGCGCCCGCCTATTCGCTCGCGGCGGTAATCAGCTCGATCGTCGTTGCCGTTGGGGTCAAGGCACCCGGAGTGCTCCTGCTGTCGTTCGTGCCGATGTTCTTCATCGCCGCGGCGTTCTTCTACATGAACCGCGTCGATACGGATTGCGGCACCACCTTCTCGTGGGTCACGCGCGGGATGGGCCCCTGGGTGGGCTGGATGGGCGGCTGGGCGATCTGCACCACCGGGATCCTCGTGATCGGCTCCCTGGCCGACGTCTCCGCCTACTACTTCTACGACCTGCTCGGGCTTGAGGCCGGCGGCAAGCCGCTGTTCAAGTCGGAGCAGGCGGTGGCGGCGCTCGCGGTCGTGATCATCGTCGTGATGACGGCCATCTGCGTGATCGGCACCGAGATCTCGGCTCGAATGCAGCGGTTCATGACGCTCGGACAGGTGGGTGTCCTGCTCCTTTTCGCAGGGGCTGCGTTCGTTCGCCTGATCCTCGACAAGGTGCCGGAGAAGTCGATCTCTCCCGAGCTCGGCTGGCTCTCTCCGTTCGGGGTCGAGTACTCGGCCGTCCTCTCGGGCGTACTCCTGGCGGTCTTCATCTACTGGGGCTGGGAGTCGGCGGTGAACCTCTCGGAGGAGAGCGAGGACTCCGCACGGGCGCCGGGCTTGGCCGGGCTCGCTTCGACCGTCATCCTGCTGGTCACATACGTCGCCGTGACCGTCGCGCTGATCGCGTATGCAGGCCTTGGTCAGGTCGAAAAGTTCGACGACGATGCCGGAGTGCTGG